>DRKG01000257.1 GCA_011051855.1 bacterium
GCGCGTGCGGTGATGACCGAACCGCTGGCGTGCGTCCTGCACGCGGCCGAACTCGCGGTGCGCGCCAATACCCGTTACCGATTGACCGCCGACACCTCCGCGCCCGATCGCGTGCGCACGATCGCCGTGCTCGGCGCGGGTCCGGCGGGGCTGTTGTTCGTGCAGGTGCTGCGCCACCACTACGCGTTCGACGGCCCGATCGTCGTCAGCGACCCGAGCGCGCACAAACGCGCCCTGGCGACTTCGTTCGGGGCCACCGCGGTGCCGCCCGACGAACTGCAGGACACCGTGCTGCAAGCTTCCGGCGGCCGCCGCGCCGAACTGCTGGTCGAAGCGAGCGGCTCCGGCCACGTCATCCCCGCCGCCGCCGACGTCATCCGCAAACAGGCGACGGTGCTGCTCTACGGCGTCGGCCACGGCGACGCCCCGCTCGAGCACCTGACCTTGCTGCAGTGGAAGGAGGCGGTGCTGGTGACATCGGTCGGCGCCAGCGGCGGCTTCGACGCCGACGGCCGTCCGACGATCTACCGCGCGGCGCTGCGCCTGCTCGAACGCGGCCGCATCGATGTCGGCACCATGCAGACCCACCGCTACGAACGCCTCACCGGCGTGCCGATGGCGTTCACCGGTGCACACCGCGAACCCGACTACGTCAAGGCCGTGGCGGAACTGACGTGAGCACGCGGCGCACCGTCTCGCTGTTTGCGACCTGCCTCGGCGACCAGTTGCGCGCCGACGCGGTCGAGGCGGCGGCCGCCGTACTCGAACGGGCCGGCTGCGCGGTTCAGTTCGATCCGCGGCAGACCTGCTGCGGCCAGCCCGCGTTCAACTCGGGTTACTGGCGCGAGGCCCGCGCGGTCGCGCGCCGGTTCGTCGACCTGTTCGAGCACGTCGAGGCAGTGGTGGTGCCATCGGGTTCGTGCACGGCCATGGTCCACCGCCTGCCACAGTTGTTCGCCGACGACCCCGACCTGCTGCCGCGCGTCCGCGCCGTGGCCACCAAGACCTTCGAGTTGTCGCAGTTCCTGGTGCGCGAACTCGGGGTCACGGACCTCGACGCCCGCCTCGACGCGCGCGTCGCCTGGCACGACGCCTGCCACGGCCTGCGCGAACTCGGCGTGCGCGGCGAACCGCGTGCCCTGCTCGCCCACGTGCGTGGACTCGAGCTGATCGAGACCCGCACCTGCGAGGCCTGCTGCGGCTTCGGCGGCACGTTCTCGATCAAGTTGCCAGAGGTATCGACCGCGATGCTCGACCACAAACTCGACGAACTGCAGGCGGCCGGAGTCGACGTAGTCGCTTCGCTCGACGCTTCCTGCCTGATGCAGATCGACGGCCGGATGCGCCGCCGCGGGATCCGCGTGCGCACGATGCACCTGGCGGAGATCCTGGCTGCCCGATGACCCCACCCGACGAAGCCCACCCGAACGCCTTCGCGCAACAGGCGCGGGATGCACTGCAGGACGAGGTGCTGACCGGGGCGCTGCGGCGGGCGACCGACCTGTTCGGCGAACGCCGCCGCGCGGCGATCGCGACGGTGCCCGACTGGCAGGAACTGCGCGAACACGCGCGCAAGGTCAAAGCGCACACGCTCGCGCAACTCGACCACTACCTCGAACGGTTCGCCGCCAACGCGACCGCAGCCGGCGCGACCGTGCACTGGGCGCGCGACGGCGACGAGGCATGCGCGATCGTCACCCGCATCGCCGCGGAACGCAGCGCGAGCCGACTGGTCAAGTCGAAGAGCATGGCGACCGAGGAAATCGGGCTCAACGAGGCGCTCGCCGCCCGCGCCCGCGAGCCGGTCGAGACCGACCTCGGCGAGTGGATCATCCAACTCGCCGGCGAGACGCCGTCGCACATCATCGTGCCGGCGATCCACAAGACCCGGCAGCAGATCGGCCGACTGTTCGTCGACAAGCTCGGCATCCCGCCGACCGACGACCCCGACGCGCTGGCCGCCGCAGCGCGCACACGGTTGCGCGCCCACTTCGCGGCTGCCGACCTCGGCATCAGCGGCGTCAACTTCGGCGTCGCCGAGACGGGCACGATCCTGATCCTCGAAAACGAGGGCAACGCGCGCATGACCACGACCTTGCCGAAGACGCACGTCGCGGTCATGGGCATCGAGAAGGTGATTCCGCGCTTCGACGACCTCGAAGTGTTCCTGCGGCTGCTGCCGCGCTCGGGCACGGGCCAACACCTGACCACCTACCAATCGCTGCTGACCGGCACGGACCCCGGCGGCGAAGGCCCCGACGAACTGCACATCGTGTTGCTCGACAACGGCCGCGCCAAGATCGCCGTTGACCGGGTCATGCGCGAGACCCTCGCCTGCATCCGCTGCGGCGCGTGCCTGAACGCGTGCCCGGTCTACCAGTCGGTCGGGGGCCACGCCTACGGGTCGGTCTATCCGGGCCCGATCGGCGCGATCCTGACGCCGCAGTTGCAGGGGCTCGAACAGGCCGCGGCGCTGCCATTCGCGTCGACCTTGTGCGGTGCCTGCAAGGACGTGTGCCCGGTCGCGATCGACATCCCTTCGCTGTTGCTCGAACTGCGCCGCCGTGCGGTCGACGGCACCCCCGGCCAACGTCCGGTGCGACTCCGGCGGTCCGAACGCATCGCCTTTGGGCTGTGGTCGTGGTTCGCGCGCGGCCCGCGACGCTTTCGCTTCGCGGCGCGGCTGGCCCGGATCGCGCAACGCGTGCCGCTGCTGTCGAGGCTGCTGCCGCCGCTGTCGGCGTGGACGCGCACCCGCGAACTGCCGACCGCCGAAGGTCGCGCGTTCCGCGACCGCCGACGCGGAGGCAACCGATGACCAGCGCCCGTGACGAGATCCTGCAGCGCCTGCGCGGCGGCCGCTCGACCGGACCGTGTTCGGCACCGCCACCGCTACCGACACCGCGCCTGCGCGCCCACCTGTCGCAGCCGATCGCGCGCGAACAACTCGTGGCGACGTTCCGCGGCCAGCTCGCCCAGGTCGGCGCGCGCGCCGAGGTCGTGGCCCGCGCCGACCTCGCCGCCCGCGTGGCGGCGCTGCTCACCGACGCCGAAGCCCACAACATCGCCTGCAGCGACGCGCCACTGGTGCGCGATGCACTCGCGTCCCTGCCCGCATCGATCGAAACGCTGCCACCCGACGCCGCGCGCGAACGGCTCCTCGCCTGCGACACCGGCATCAGCAGTGCGCAGTGGGCCGTCGCCGAAACCGGCACGCTGGTGCTCGCGTCGGCGCACGAACGCCACCGCCTGTGCTCGCTGCTGCCCGACCGCTATCTCGCCCTGGTGCCGATGTCGCGCCTGGTCGGCCACCTCGGCGACGTGTTTTCGCGCTTGCACGAGCCTTCGGCGTCGCCGACGTCACGCGCGATCACGTTCGTCACCGGCCCATCGCGCACCGCCGACATCGAGCTGCAACTGGTCGTCGGCGTGCACGGGCCCAAGGACGTGGCCGTGCTGCTGGTCGACGACCTGTGACGCAGCACCGTATGCCAGTGGCGGCACGCTCGCGCAGCCGGGCTACACTTGCGTGCATGCCCTCGTCCCGTTCCCTCGCCGCCATCGTTCTGTCCGCGCTCGCGCCGTCACTGGCCGGACAGTGCCAGAACCATTGGCTGTCGCGCAGCTACTTCCCCGGCGTGCGCGGGCAGGTGCTCGCGGCGGCCGCGTGGGATCCCGATGGCAGCGGCCCGCTGGCGCAACGCCTCGTGGTCGGCGGCGAGTTCACCATCGCCGGCAATCAAGTGGTGCAGAACCTCGCCGTCTACGATCCGGCGACCGGCAACTGGCTGCCGTTCGGCGGCGGCGCCAACGATCGGGTGTCGGCGCTGGTCGCCCTGCCGAGCGGAGGCCTCGCGGCGGGCGGCTCATTCACCGCAATCGACGGCCAGCCGGCCAACCGCGTCGCGATCTGGGACGGCAGTTCCTGGCAGACCACGCAGGGCGGCACCGACGACGCCGTCACCGACCTCTGCGTGCATCCGTCGGGCGATCTGATCGCGGTCGGCCGCTTCCTGACTGCCGGCGGCGTCGCCTGCAACCGCATCGCACGCTGGAACGGCACCGCCTGGGCGCCGCTCGGCGCCGGCCTCGGCGCACTCGTCGCGGCGGTGACGACGCTGCCCAACGGCGACATCGTCGCCGGGGGCTCGTTCACGACCGCCGGGGGCCAGCCGGCCCAACACGTCGCCCGCTTCGATGGCACCGCCTGGCAACCGTTCGGACTCGGCGCCGACCAGGTCGTGCAATCCCTCGCCGTCGCGGCGAACGGCGACCTGATCGCGGCCGGCCGGTTCGCGACGATCGACGGCGTGTTCGCGCCGGGCATCGCGCGCTGGGACGGAATCGGGTGGAGCGCGTTCGGCTTCGGCCTGACCAGCCTGTTCGGCACCGCCGCCGACGTCACCGCGCTGTCGATCGCACCCAACGGCGACGTGCTCGCCGGCGGCAACTTCTCACTCGCCGGCGGGCTGCCGGCGGACCGTGCCGCTCGCTGGGACGGCGTTTCGTGGACCGCGGTCGGCCTCTACCTCAGTGGCACCGTGCACGACCTGCTCGAGTTCGCGACCGGTGAGGTCTTCGCCACCGGCGCCTTCCTGGTCAGCACCAACCGGGCGCGGGCGGTCGCCCGGCTCGAGAACGGCGAATGGCAGCCGGTGCCGCCGGCGACCAACGACGTCGTGCGCGCCGTGCGCGCGCTGCCCGGCGGAGGGCTGCTCGCCGGGGGCGACTTCACCCACATCGAGGGCGTGCCCGCGCAGCACATCGCCCGCTGGGATGGCTCGACCTGGTCGAACATCGGCGCCGGCACCGACGGCACCGTGACCGCGATCACCGTTCTGCCCGACGGCAGCCCGATCGTCGGCGGCACGTTCCTGACCGCGGGCGGCACCCCCGCGCTGCGCGTGGCACGTGCCACCGGTTCGACGTGGACGCCGCTCGGCGGCGGCCTGAATGCGGCTCCGCACCGACTGCACACCCTGCCCAACGGCGACGTGCTCGCGGTCGGCCCGTTCACCAGTGCCGGTGGCGCCCCGGCCAACCACCTCGCGCGATGGGACGGCAGCACCTGGAGCGAGTTCGGCGGCGGCGCCGACGGCGACGTGCGCGCGCTGGTCGAGATGCCGAACGGCGATCTCGTCGTCGGCGGCACGTTCACCCTGATCGGTGGGATCGCGGCCGACGGCGTCGCCCGCTGGGACGGCAGCTCGTGGGCCCCGCTCGGCACCGGCACGGGTGGCGCAGTGCAGGCTCTCGCCGTGCTGCCCAACGGCGACCTGGTGGCCGGCAGCAGCGGCAGCTACGTCACGCCGAGCGGCGGCAGCTTCCCGGGCCCGCTGCGCTACGTCGCGCGCTGGGACGGCACCACCTGGAACGCGCTCGGCGGCGACGTCGACGGCGACGTGCACGCGATCGCGGTGCTGCCCGACGGCGACATCGTGCTCGGCGGCCTGTTCAGCAACGCCGGCACCCCGCCGGTGCCGGTGCATCGCATCGCACGCTGGGATGGCGCGAACTGGCGCGACCTCGACGGCGGCGTCGACCCCGACAATCCGACTGGCGGCGATGTGCTGGACATGACGGTGACGGCCTACGACGGCCTGTTCGTGTGCGGCGCGTTCTACCGCGCCGGCAACCAGGTCGCGACCTTCCTCGCGCGGCGCATCAGCGATTGCCTGACGGATGTCGCCGAGATCCCCGGCGGCTGCACCAACGGCGACGATTTGCTGATCTCGCGCGACGGCGCCTGGCTCGGCGGGGGCGCGACCCTCGACCTCGCCACCGGCCCTTTGTCCGCACTGACGGTGATGGTGACCGGGTTCTCCCCGACTGCGGTGCCGCTGACGGCGCTGTCGCCGGTCGCCTCGCCGGGCTGCTCACTGCTGGCGAGCCCGGACTACCTGCAGGCGTTCATCCCGTGGAACGGTGCCGGCAGCTCGCACCTACCGATCCCCGACGACCCGAACCTGATCGGTCAGACGTTCCTGCAGCAGGCGATCTCGTTCGCCATCGATCTGACGCCGCAGATCCTCGACGTCACCGCGTCCAACCTGCTGCACGTCACCATCGGCGACCTGTAGCCGGTTGTCGCCCGCGGTCGGTTGTGGATAGCGTGCCGACATGATTCGCGCGCTGTGCCTGTGCACCTGCCTATCCGCCGCCGCCGTGCCCGCACAGGCGGGCGATGCACCCGACCCGTCGATGGCGTTCCGGACCTGGCTGCGCGACTATCTGACCGGAGCGGTCCGCTTCCAGAAGGGCGGCCGGACCGACCCCGCAGTCGTCGAAGACGTCGACCGACGCATGGCGGCGTTGGCGCAAACCGACACGCTGCCGGCAGCGAAGCTGCTGTTCGAAGCGGCCGTCGCCGCCCCCCGACCGGCGACGAACCTGTCGGCGCACGAACGGATCGACTTCCAACGCGAGGTGCAGCCGTGGCGGCTGCACGCCATGGCCGAGGGGTATCTGCGCGGCATGCGCGAACCGCACATCCTGCCGTGGCTGTTCGCCAAGCTGCGCGCCAAGGACCTGCGCGCCAAGGAACCCAACGAATCCCAGCGGCACGCGCTCGCGGTGTTTCGCATCCTCGCCGGCCACCCGAGCCTCGAAGCCAAGCTGGAGTTGTTGCGGGCGTGCGGTTCGATGCCGAACGGACTGCGCGTGCACGCCGTCCGCGCGATGGCGCGCGACGCCGAACTCGACCTGCTGCCGCACCTGCTCGGGCTCTTGCGCGATCGCGAACCCAACGTCCGCATCGCCGCCTGCAACGCCATCGGCACCGCGTTGCAACCGCACGTCGATGAGACCCTGGGCAAAGAGCCCGCCGGAGATCTGCTCGCGCAGCGCGATCGCGCAATCAGCAAGCTCGCCGCGATCTTGAAGCGCGACAAGATCTGGCAGGTGCGCAGCGCCGCGGCCTACGCGCTGGCAACGATGCGCTGCAAGGCCGTGATCCCGGCGTTGATCGCCGGTCTCGACGCCGAACTGAAGCGCAAGCGGGATCCGTGGGCGATGGACGTGCGGCTGCACAAGCTGCTCGAAGGCCTGACCGGCCAGTCGGTCGCGCGCGGCGGCATCGAGCCGTGGAAGGCGTTCTGGCGGGCCGAGGGCGCGTCGTTCGCGGTGCGGCCGAAGCCCGAGCCCGGCCAGGAGCCCAAGCAAGACAGTCGCTACGAGAAGTTCTTCGACCTCACCATCGAGTCCGACCGCGTGCTGTTCGTGCTCGACTTCTCCGGCTCGATGGCGGAACCAGTGACCCTGCACCGTCAGGGCACCACGGCCGGCGGCGCCGCTGGCAGCACCGCCACCAAGGCCGAACTGGTCGTGAAGGAACTGAAGAAGCTGGTGATGGCGCTGCCCGACGGGGCATTGTGCAACTTCATCGTGTTCGGCGAGGACGTGCGCATCTGGCGCGCGGAGGGCGATCGCCCGGCGCTGGTGCGGCTCGACGACGACACCCGCGACGACCTGCTCGGCAACTTCCTCGACGGGCTGCGCCCCAACGGCCCGACCAACCTCTACGACGCGCTGCAGGCAGCACTCGGCTTCGGCGGCCGCGGCCTCTACGACCGTTACTACGCAGCCGGCTTCGACACGCTCTATGTCATCAGCGACGGCGCGCCGACGGCCGGCCCGGTCACCGACAAGCTCGAGATCCGCCGGCGCGTGCGCGAGGCCAACGACCTGCGCAAGATCACGATCCACTGCATCACCTTCGGCGACAAGAACGACACCGACTTCCTCCGCCCGATGGCTGAAGAAAACGGCGGCCGCCACATCCACATCGAGTGAGTACCGAACCAGGTACAAACAACAACCTCACCGGGAATCCTGCCGCGGCGGGATTCCCGGTGAGGTTGTTGTTTGTACCTGGTTCAGTACGTGCGGTTCTTCTTCAGCCACGCCTTGGCTTCGGCGGCGCTGCCGAAGTTCTGGCCGGTGATCGCGAACAGCGCCTGTTTGACCTTGCCGCGCCACGCCGCCCAGGAGTGCCAGCGCGCCTTCCAATACTCCGCCGGTGGGTTGTCGGCACCGTGCACGTCCTTCGGGGCCGGCTCGTCGAGGTTGCGCAATAGTAGCGGCAGCGCCTGCTTCTCCTTGTGCTTCGCGATCAGGTCGAGGATCGCCTCGTGCAGCGGAATGCGCTCGGTGTCGTAATCGTCCTCGAACATGTCCTTGATCACGCGCCAGTCCTTGGCGTCGTAGCCGGCACTGCTGAGCGCGCGGATCAGACCGGCGTGCACCTGCGGGTTGGCGGTCACGCGCGCCTTCTTCAGCAGCTTCAGAATGGCGGGCTTGGCCCGATCGCGCGGCTGGTAGGCCAGCATCTCGACCGCCCGTCGCCGCAGCGTCACCGACGAGTCCTCTTCGATGAATCTGGCCAGCGGCTTGATCAACTGACGGTTGATGCCCCCCTCGAACAGGTCGAGCGCCTGCTTGCGCAGCTTCATCGGCACCTTCTTCGGCTTCAGCGCCTTCTCGAACGCCTTGACCTTGGCTCGCGCCTCGCGATCGGGCAGCGTCGCCCGCCGCTGGCTGCCACTGCTGTTGGACGAACGCGACTGCTGGCCGCGATCCACCTGCGGCTTCGGTGCTGGATCCTGACACAAGAACAGGCCGGCGACTGCGACTGCGGCGGTGATCATGCGCCCGAAGATACCGCGCGCCGAGCGCTCAGGGCAGGTGCACGAGCAGGCTCACCGACGTGTGCTGCACGAACGACGTGCACAGCCCCTCGTCGGGCCGCGCGTCACGCTCGAATCGTCGTCACAGCCATCGTGGATCAGACCAGCAACACCGGCGATCTGCTGGCGAGCACCAGCCTGCGCGCGTTCTGCGCCGCTTCGCTGCGGGCATCGCGGTCGCGGCCGGCGACCACCAGCCCCTGCCGACGTTCGTTCTCCTCGAGCAGTAGCTCGACGGTGTCGCCGAGCGCGAAGTGCACCATCGGCACCACGTCCCAGTCGCCGGCGTGACGCTGCAACTCGGCCGTCAGCGCCGCGGCGCGCGCGCTGGCGAGCCCGCCGAGCACCTCCGGCGACAGGTCGCGCGGGTCCAGGTTGCGCGCCAATAGCTCTTCGTCGTGCAGCTCGTGGTGCGGATCGACCGTCGACAGCAGCAGCAGTTCGCCGCCGCCCTTGGCCAACGCCAGCGCCAGCGCGGTCGCGGGCACCTTGCGATGCCGGTCGATCTGCAGGCCGACCAAAGGGTGCGTGATGGTGCGCTCTGCATCGCCGACCGGAGCGCGCGCGATGCAGATCGAGGCCTCACTGCGCGCCAGCAGCAGGTCGATCGTCGTCGACAGGCTGAGCTGACCTTCGGCCTCGTAGTCGCGCCCGAACGGCGACGGCACCACCAGCACGTCGCCGGCCCCGGCCGCCGCGAGCAAGGTCGCCAACGCAGCGTCCGCGTCGCCGGTCGCCGGAGCGGCGTGCTCGCACCCGGTTCCGAGCCGCGCGGCCATCGCGTTCGCCAGCGTGTCGACCGTCGCGTCCTGGTCGGTGCCGTCGTGCGCCGCGACCACCCTGCCGACGGACTGCGGGGACAGCTCGACCGGCGCAGTGATACGGGCCGCTGCGAACTTCGCCATCTGCTCTTTGAGGTCGTCGCTCATTGCTCACTCAGTGCGCCGCTGGTAGCTCCGGATACAGATCAAAGACGGTGAACAGCGACAGCCAAGCGATGGCGACGGCGATCTGCAGCACCATGGCGAGCGCACCGACCTTGAACCACTCCCCCCACGACACCTTGCCGCCGCCGCTCTCCTGCAGGGCCGACAGCGCGATCACGCCGCTGATGCTGCCGATCGGGGTGCCGTTACCGCCGAGGTTGGCGGCGATCGTCAACCCCCACCAGAGCGGCGCAGCCGGCAGTTCCTGCGCCATCGTCGCGACGATCGGGATCATCGTCGCCGCCACCGGGATGTTGTCCATGATGCCGCTGGTGACCGCGGTGAACAGCACCAACACGACGGTCGCGACGTGCACGTTGCCGCCGGACACGTCACTGAGCAACCCGGCTGCACGCTGCAACAGGCCCGAATGCTCGACCGTGCCGATCATCACGAACAGCCCGATGAAGAACACGATCACGGTCCAGTTGACCTTCTTGACCGCGTCTTCCGGGCTCTCGCCGGAAAACAGGATCGCCAAAGCCCCGCCCGCCATCGCGACGAAGTCGAGCCCGATGCCGAGCGGTTGCGCAGTCGCAAACCCGACGATCGTCAGCCCGAGCAGGATCGCCGATCGCCAGAACACCCGCCGATCGGAGACCATCGCCCATTCGTCGAACGCCGCCACCGCGGCGGCGCGTTCGCCGGCCGTTGCCGGATCCGCTCGCAACTGGTCGCGATAGCAGCGCCCGACGACCCACCACGCCACCCAGGCGGTCAACACCGCCATCGGCGTCGATACGACGAAGAAGTGTGCATACGGAAGGTTCGCAGCCGAACCGATCATCAGCGTGCAGATGCCGGACGCAAACGTGACCAGCGCCCCCGAATTGGCGCAGATCGCGATGCCGACCAGGTACGGTTTGGGATCGATCTTCAGCGTGCGGCACAGAACCAACGCCAGCGACACGACGATCAACGTGCCGGGTGCGATCGTCAGCAAACTGACGAACAGCACCGTCAGCACCAGCAGCGACGTGAACAACCGCCGCGGATCGCCCTGCGCCCGCTTGGCGATCTTGATCGCCAGGAACTGGAACAACCCCGACTTGCCGGCGACGTCGACCAGGATCGAGGTGCCGACGATGACGCCGAGCACGCCGATGTCCTTGGCCAGCACCTGATGCACTTCCGCGTATTCGTGCAGCACGCCGAACGCGAGCCCGAACACGGTGCAGACCAGCGCGCCGAGCAGCGCCGCGGTGAGCTTGTGCAGGCGGCCGGTCGCGATCAGCGCGTAGGTGCCGAGCATCGTCAGCCCGAGCACCGCCATCGGCAGCGTGCCGATACCCTCGGCGGCGGCGTGTTCTACTTCCTGGAGCTCGAACGGCATCGGCGACAGAAGTGGCGGGAATGCATGGGAATCGAACCCACCGAGCCCTTCTCCAGGAAGGACCCCACAGGTTTTGAAGACCAGGCCGAACACCAGCTCGGATGCACTCCCGTGTGGGGCCCCGCAGCATCGGCATCGGCGCCCCAGTGTCAAGCGCCGATCGCGCACCGCCCGCGCGGTGGCCTTCTGCCCGGGCGGCCGCTACCGTGCTCGGCCAAATGGCCCACCAGCAAGCCCTCGATCTCCGCCCCGGCACCCTGATCCGCCACGAAGGCCGCATGTGCGCGGTGGTCTGGTGGAACATCCTGCGCAACGACCGCCGGCTGTTCGTGCAGATGCGCATCAAGGACCTGCAGACCGGCCGCATGCAGGAACTGAAGGAACACGGCGACAGCAAGTTCGAGATCCTCGACAAGGAGGAGCGCGAAATGACGCACTCCTACCGCGACGGCGAGACCGAGGTGTTCTTCACCCCGGACGGCGACGAGTTCCGCTGCAGTGTGCCGGCCGCCGAGGATGCGCTGAAGTGGCCCGCCGACAGCTACACGGCGGTGTTCGTCGACGGCCAGTTGGTGCGCGTGCAGCCGCCGAAGTACTCGGTGCTCGCCATCACCGAGACCGCGCCGCCGATCAAGGGCGCGGGCACCGGCGGCAAGGACGCCGTGCTCGAAAACGGCATGACCATCAAAGTCAACCAGTTGTGCGACGTCGGTGACCGGGTGCGCGTCGACACCGAAACCGGCGAGTTCAAGGACCGCGTCAAGGATTGAGCGCAGCGACGGTGCGCTACCGCACGTGTGGCGCGGCAAGTTCGCGCGCCAATTCGTTGAACTTCTGCACGTGCTGCTCGCGCGCTTTGGCGAAGCGCCCCAGCTCGGCACGGATCGCGGCCGATAGCTGGGCCGCGACCTCGCGCTGGCCCTTGGTCGGCCCGAACTCGGCGCGGTTGACGGCGCCGAGCACGCCGAGCAGTTTGTCGGTGAGTCGGATCGGGTAGTTCAGCGGGTCCTGCCGACTCTTCGACTTCGTCTGGTAGAGGGCTTCCTCGACCGACGTGAATACCGCCTTGGCCGCGCCCGCCGCCTGCTGCAATCGCTCTCGCGCCGCCCCTTCTTCCATGCGGTCGACCACCGCATCCATCTGTTGGCGCAGCGAGCGAATCTCTTCGATCGCATCGTGCGCCTCGGTGACCAGTGCGTTGCCGTCGCGGACCAAGCGGTAGCGCTGCTGCAGTTCTTCGATGCTCGCATCGGTGCGCGGGTCGGGTTCGATGCGGCCGATGACCGTCTGCGAACGCTCGCCGTAGCGCACGGTGATGCTGTAGTCGCCGGGTGCCGGCCGAGCGGGGGCACCGCGGCCAGCCCACAAGATCATTCCGTCGAGGAGCTTCGCGCGCGGCTCGCTCCAGGTGATCTCGACGTCGTTCATACCGCGGCACACGCTGAGTTCGCGCACGTCGTCGGTTCCGCCGTCTGCATGGTCGTCGACCCCGCCGGTCGCGGAAGTCGCCCTATAGACGACCTTGCCGTCGAAGTCCTTGACCTCGACCTCGACCGGTTCGTCGACCGGTCGCTCCGCATCGCCACCGACGAAGAAGCGCAGGTGCAGCTCGTTCGCCGGATTGCGGCCGCGGTCCGGCACTTCGCCGTCACGACCCGGCCACTGCGCGACCGGTATCGGCGTAAACACGTGCAGCGCCTTCTGCGCCAAGTCGGCGGTCAACTGGCGGAGGTGCGGCAGTCCGTCGAATGACCAGAACGCGCGCCCCTGGGTCGCCGCGACCAGCTCGTTGCCGGCGACGACCAAGTCGGTGATCGGCACCAGCGGCAGCCCGTTGGCCAGCCGCTGCCAGCGGCGGCCGTGGTTGAACGACACCCAGACAGTGCGTTCGGTGCCGCAGTAGAGCACGCCGTCGCGAATCGGATCCGGCCGGATGCAGCGCGTGAACCACGCCGGGTCGAGGCCGCCGTCGATGCGAGTCCAGGTCCGCCCGAAATCCTCGGTGCGGTAGAGATACGGCCGGAAGTCGTCGAGTTTGTAGCGGGTGCCCGCGAAATAGGCTCCACCGTCTCGATGCGGATCGGCGGCGATGCAGTTGATCTGCATCCACTCGGGCATGTCCGGCGGCGTCACGTTCGCCCAGGTGCGCCCGCTGTCGCGGGTGACGTGCACGAGCCCGTCGTCGCTGCCGCACCATATCGTGCCCGGCCGCCGCCCTTCGTCGACGGTGAAGATCGTGCAGTAGTACTCGACGCCGGTGTTGTCCTTGGTGATCGGGCCTCCGCTCGACCCCATCTTGCTGGCGTCGTTGCGGGTCAGGTCGGGACTGATTACCTGCCACGACGCCCCCTCGTCACTGCTCGCGTGCAACACCTGCGAGGCGGTGTAGAGCACGCCGTCGTAGTGCCGGCTCCACAGGATCGGGAAGTTCCACTGGAAGCGATAGCGCATCGCTTCGACGCCGGCTCCCATCGGATTGTCGGGCCAGACGTTGACCGAGCGCGACAGCCCCAGTCGGTGGTCGCGCCGCTGCAGGTAGCCGCCGTAACTGCCGCCGAACACGATTTCGGGATCGCCGGGCTTCGGAGCGAGCCATCCGCTTTCGCCGCCGGCCGTCGCTTCCCAGCCGTCTTCGCCGATGCCCCGACCGGGCGCCCGGCTGGCGATGCGCACCGTGCTGTTGTCCTGCTGCGCGCCGTAGATGCGGTAGGGCCGGAAGTCATCGACGGTGACCCGATAGAACTGCGCCGTCGGCTGATTGCGCTGCGTCGACCAGGACTTGCCACCGTCGAACGACACGTTTGCGCCGCCGTCGTTGGCTTCGATCATCCGCCGCGGGTCGGACGGATCGATCCACAGATCGTGGTTGTCGCCGTGCGGTGTCGACACGCGGGCGAAGGTCTTGCCGCCGTCGGTCGACTTGTGCATGCCGACGTTGAGCACGTAGACGGTTTCCTCGTCCTGCGGGTCGCAGAACACGCACGAGTAGTACCAGGCGCGCTGCCGCAGCTTGCGCTCGTCGTTGACCCGCCGCCAGGTCGCGCCGGCATCGTCGCTGCGGAACAGACCTCCCTCCTCGGCTTCGATCTGCGCGTAGACGCGCTCGGCGTCGGCCGGCGACACCGCGATACCGCTGATACCGAGCGGGCCGTCGGGCATACCCGGACGGTCGTGCAAGACATCCCAGGTGTCACCGCCGTCGGTCGATTTCCACAGCCCACTGCCGTCGCCACCCGACTCGAGCGAATACGGCGTGCGGATCGCGCGCCAGGTGGTTGCGTAGATCGTGTCCGGATCGCCCGGCGCCAGACACAGATCGAACGCGCCGGCGTGCGCATGGACGTGCAGCACCCGCTGCCAGGTGCGGCCGCCGTCGCGGGTTCGGTAGACGCCGCGTTCCGGATTGGGCCCGGACAGGTGCCCCATCACCGCCGCGAACACCACGTCCGGATCCTGCGGGTGCACGCGGATCCGGCCGATGTGGCGCGATTGCGGCAGTCCGACGAACGACCAGGTCGCGCCCGCGTCGGTGCTCTTCCACATGCCGTCGCCGCTCGACACGTTGCCGCGCCAAGTCTTCTCCCCGGTGCCGACGTAGACGACATCCGGGTCACTCGGCGCCACCGCGATCGCGCCGATCGAACCGCCGAAGCTGCCGTCGCTGACGTTGCGCCAGGTCTTGCCGGCGTCGGTCGTCTTCCACACGCCACCGCCGCACGTCCCCATGTAGTAGGTGTCGCGGTCGCCGACCACCCCCGCGACCGCCGCGCTGCGACCGCCGCGGAACGGCCCAACCAACCGCCAATCGAGCGTATCCATCAACACCGTCGGCACCGGACCCGGCGGATCCTGGGCCACAGCGAACGCAGCGAGGACGAGACCAGAGGTAGCACGCAACCACATGCCCGCAGTGTAACTGTTCCGCAAACCCCATCCACGCCCAATCATGGCCTGCCAGCATGGGAGCCGAAACGTACTTTACCAACACGAGACAGAACAACCCCACTATCAAAACGCTTCGCAACCATAGATCGCCAGCGCTGCCGGCTCTTTGCAACCCTGCGCTTCACAACCTTCGGGAACCGGGGAGTTCCACCACGAGCACATTCGCCCCCCATTTCCACACTGAGGCAACTGCGTTCAGCCGCGACTCGACTTCCTCGACCGCGGTGCTACGCTCCCCGACACGCCAGACTTTCCGGAACGCCCCGCGTCAGACTCTCCGGAACTCACACATCGCTCAGCAGACCACCGTGGTCAGCATCGCGAGCGATGCACACGACCTCGGGCGTCGCCGCCTCCCGAGTCCGACCCGCTCCATCGGACTCTGCCGTCACAATGGATCCGAGGACCCGGGGCATCGGCCGTTCCTCCTGCCCCATGATGAGTGGACCGCTCACATTCTGCGCCGCCCAGATGCCCCGATACCCGTATATGCA
>DRKG01000258.1 GCA_011051855.1 bacterium
CGACCAGCAGGGTGCGGTAGCCCGAGCGCGCCAGCAGGAGGCCGAGGTTGCTGGCGAGCATGGTCTTGCCGACGCCGCCTTTGGCGCCGGCGATGCACAGCCACGGCGTGTGCCGATCGCGGCGTTGGGCGAGATCGTTGGCCTGGTGGGGCGTGTGGTTCATGCGGGGGCCTCGCTCGGTTCGCAGTCGAAGGCGGCGGCGGCGATCTGCCCGCCGTCGGCGGCCAGGATGTCGGCGGGCACCTCCTGGCCGACGCACAGATGCGACAGGCGCAGGCCCTGCTCGACGACGGTGGCCAGGGACTCGCCCGGGGCGCAGGTCTCGTCCCACTTGGTCAGGCAGACCGCATCGATGCCGAGCGGTTCGTAGGCATCGAGCACGAGGCGGCTGTCGCGCGCCCTCGTGCCGGCGGCGAGGCACAGCAGGGTGCTTGCGCCGACGTTGCGCAGCGTGCGCTCGAGCATCGGCAGGCTGCCGCGGCTGCGCGGACTCTTGCCGGTGGTGTCGATGAAGATGCGGTCGGCCTGGATGTTGTCGTCGATGGCACGGCGCACGTCGTTGGTCGACAGCGCCACCGAGAACGGCACGTCGAGCAGTTCCGCGAACGCGCGCAGTTGTTCGACGGCAGCCATCCGGTAGGTGTCGAGGGTGATGATCGCGACGCGCTCACCGCGTTCCTTGGCCCGCGCGGCGAGCTTGGCGAGCGTCGTCGTCTTGCCGACTCCGGTCGGGCCGACCAGCGCCAGGGTCTGGAAGCCGTCACTGCTCTCGACGCGCGGTTCGTCGTGGATCAGGGCCGCGAGCACGCGACAGGCGAGGTTCGGCAGCGCCGGGTCACCGGGTCGCGACAGTTCTACGCGCGTGCCGAGCAACGCCTTCTCGACGGCGCGCAGGATCGTCTGCGACAGGCCGAAGTCGGTTGCCTTGTCCGCGAGCGGTCGGAAGCCCTTGGTCCACTTCGACAGGAACGTGGTCGAACCCGCTTGGTCGCGCGGTGGCGCCTCAGGCTCCTGCTTGCCTGCGACCACGAGGTAGCCATTGCGCGTGGGGCGCGTCTCGACGACGAGGGCGTCGGCGCCGCATTCGGCCCGTACGCGCTCGATCGCCTCGGGCAGCGTCTTCGCTTCGATTCGCTTCAACAACATGGGAGCTGGTCTCGGTGGGGTGGTTCGGGGTCAGCTGGTGACGGCGACGCGTTCGGTCGTCTCGACCTTCTTCGCGGGCGACGTCTCCTGGTAGCTCAAGACGGCGGCGTTCGGGATCACGCCGGCTACCGCTTCGGCCAGGAACGGTCGGAGCGTTGCGCGCGTGACCAGCACCGGGTCGCGGCCTTCGCGCGCCATCGACGACAGCGCCTGGGCGGTGTTGTCGACGAACTTGCCGAGGAAGCCCTGCGGCAGGTTGTTGGCGCCGTCGTTGCCGGCGAGCGCCTCGGACAGATTGCGTTCGAGATCCGGGTCGAGGAACACCGCGTGCAGCGTTCCCTCCGGGTCCAGGTGCGGTTCGCAGATCGTGCGTGCCAGCCGTGCGCGCACGTGTTCGGTGAGCTGGCGAGGATCCTTGGTCTCGACGCTGGCGTCGGCGAGCGCTTCGAGGATCGCCTGCAGGTTGCGGATCGGCACCGCTTCGCGCAGCAGGCTGGCGAGGATGCGCTGCACCTGTCCGAGTGTGAGCTGGCCGGGGATCAGCTCCTCGACGACCGCCGGCGCCTGTTCCTTCAGGTTGTCGATCAACGCCTTGACGTCGTCGCGCGACAGCAGCTCGCCGGCGATCTTCTTCAACGTCTCGGTCAGGTGCGTGATCAGCACCGAGGCCGCGTCGATGACCGTGTAGCCGAGCAGCTCGGCGCGATCCTTGTCGCCTTCCTGGATCCAGCGCGCCGGCAGGCCGAACGCCGGTTCGTGCGTCTCGACGCCGTCGATCGGTGGCGCGGTGCCGCTCGGGTCCATCGCCAGATACTGGCCCGCCCGCAGCTCGCCGCGGGCGATCTCCTCGCCACCGAGCAGCACCCGGTAGACGTTCGGATCGAGCTGCACGTTGTCGCGCACACGAATCGGCGGCACCACGATGCCGAGCGTCTGGGCGAACTGGCGCCGCAGCGACCGGATGTGGTCGAGCAGGCCGCCGTGTTGGCCCGGCTCGACCAGGCCGATCAGGCGGTAGCCGATCTCGATGCCGAGGCGATCGATCGCCAGCAGCTCCTCGACCGGAGTCTCGCTCTCGCTCGGTGTCGCTTCGCTTTCGGTTTCGGCGGCGGCCGTCTCCTGCTGCTGCTGTTGCTCCTGGCGCCGGTCGGCACCGCCGGCGAGCAGGAACACACCGGCCGCGATCGCCGCGAACAGCAGCGTCGGCATGCCGGGCAGCATCGCCATCAGCATCAGGATCGCGGCGACGATGCGCAGTGTGCGGCCGCTGCCGAACACCTGCGAGCCCATCTCTTCGCCCAGAGCCTGCTCGCTCGCTCCCTTGGTCACCAGGATGCCCGCCGAGGTCGATACCAGCAGCGCCGGGATCTGTGCGACCAGACCGTCGCCGATCGTCAGCAGCGTGTACTCGTCGAACGCTTGGCCGAACTCCATGCCGCGGAACGCCATGCCGAGGATCAGGCCGCCCGCGATGTTGATGCCGGTGATGATCAGTCCGGCGACGGCGTCGCCGCGCACGAACTTGCCGGCACCGTCCATCGAACCGTGGAACTCCATCTCGTTGGTCAGTTCCTTGCGGCGCTTCTTGGCTTCTTCGCTGGTGATCAGGCCCGCCGACAGATCGGCGTCGATCGACATCTGCTTGCCGGGCAGCGAATCGAGCGCGAACCTCGCGGCGACCTCGCTGATGCGGTTCTGCCCCTTGGTGATCACGATGAACTGGATCACCACCAGCACCAAGAAGATGACGATGCCGACGATCGGGTTGCCGCCGACGACGAAGCTGCCGAACGTGCGGATGACGTTGCCGGCGTCGCCTTCGAGCAGGATCAGTCGCGTCGACGAGACGTTCAGGGCCAGGCGGAACAGTGCGGTGAACAGCAGCACGCTCGGGAACGTGCTGAACTCGACCGGTCGGTTGGAGTTGAGCACCGCCATCAAGATCAGCAGGCTGACCGTGATGTTGAGGCACAACATCGCGTCCAGCATCAATGGCGGCATCGGGATCAACATCACCGCCAGGACGGCGAGGAAGAAGATCGCGAGCAGGCTGTTGCGCTGTGGCTTGTTGGTGCTGTCGGCCATGGTGGGACGTCAGGCGATCAGGCGGTGCGGCCCTTGAGGCGGTAGACGTGACTCAGGACCGTGGCGACGGCCTGGTAGAACTTTTCGGGAATGGCCGCGCCGACCTTGCAGGCGCGGTAAAGGGCGCGAGTCAGCGGAGGGTCTTCCATCAGCGGCACGTCGTGCTCGCGGGCGACCTTGCGGATCTGCATCGCGATCTCGTCGACGCCCTTGGCGACCACTACCGGAGCGCTGTCACGCGAACGGTCGTAGCGCAGCGCCACGGAGTA
>DRKG01000259.1 GCA_011051855.1 bacterium
GTCAGCGTGACCGAGCGCCGGGCGCAGGTGGCCGAACAACTGCCAGCGCAGATCCCGGCGGCACGCATCGACGTCCAGGAAGCCCCTGGCGAGGCGCCGCCGGGCGTGCTCCTCCCGGGTGGCGAGCGGGAACGCGCCCGACTCGCGCCGCGGCATCAGCCACCACGCCGGCGGCGTATCGTCGACGGCCCAATCGACCTCGTTCAGTTCGCGCAGTTCGGCCAACTTGTGCGGCTTCTGTGCAGCCAAGCCGCCGGTTGCGACCAGCACGAGCAGCGCGCACTGCGCTGTCCAATCGGGGCGATCGCAACTCACGAGCGCATCATACCGGCGACTCAGCCCTGCTGCTGCTCGATCGGCCTCGGCAGGAACTCGCCGAGGAACTGCGGCAGCATCTTGCGCCAGGTGACCCAGTCGTGCCGCCACTCCTTGCCCCACGCGTCGACGCGGTTGGGGATGCCCTTGGGGCCGAGCACGCGCTCGACGTTCCAACTCTGCTGCGGCTCTTCGTAGTCGCCCTGGCCGTGCGCCAGCAAGATGAAGCACTTCCTGAGCTGCTCGAGCCGCGCGCCCTCGAGATCGGGGACGAAGTCGAGCGGCGACGACTCGTAGTACTCGCGCGTCATCTCGCCTTCGAGGAACTTGTTCATGTTGTAGGTGCCGCTCATGCAGATCGCGGTCTGGAACAGGTCCGGATGGCGACAGACGACCGACAGCGCATTGAAGGCACCGATCGACGACCCGGCGGCCCAGATCCGGCCGACGTCTTCACCGCCGCAGTCGCGATGGATCGCCGGCACCACCTCGCGCACGATGCACTGGTCGAACCGGTTCTGCACCACCGCCGCCTCGCGCAGGGTGCGGCATTCCTTGAGCCACGCCTGACCGGCGAGCGAGTCGACGCAATAGACCTTCAACCGCAGGTCTCTGATGAAGTCGCCGATCGCCGAGATCAGGTGGAAGCGCTCCGGTTCCTCGGCGTCGCCGCCGGCGGTCGGAAACAACAGCAGCGGCGTGCCGGACACGCCGTAGCGGACGAAGGTGATCTCACGGCCGCCCATCGACGGCGACTTCCAGGTGATCTTGTGCTTGCTCACGGTTCGGAAACGAAGGCGGTGCGGTGGATCAGTTGCGCCCGGAGGTCGCGGCCAGTTCCTCGACCGACTGCAGCACCAGCGAGTGGAAGCGATCGGTGAACTCGTCGACCTCGTGCGCGGGATAGAGGTTGCCGACCTTGCGCCGGATGGCCTCGCGGCAGCGATCGCTGCGGAACCAGGCCCAGGCGGCCTCCTCCAACGGCCCGAAGTGCTCGGCGTCGAACGCCGCAAACTCGTCCGCGGCGAGCCGTTCCCGCGCGATCCGGGCGTAGGCTTGCAGCTTGTCGGCATACGGCTCGGCGCCGGCCGCGATCCGGTAGTACGGCTCGAAGTCGAGCGTCTTGCGCATCGGCCGCCTGGTCGCCGCGTTGAACAGCGCCCACTTCAGGTTGCTGAGCACGTACCACGGCCAGTGGTAGTGGATCGAATTGACCTGGCTGTCCGGGCAGGGATTGGCGAAATCGATCGGATGGAACACCGAGTCGCGACTGAGCAACTCGCAACTGTTGAAGTCCCAGCCGAAGAAGGTGTTGATCGTCAGGCAGGTGTCGACGATCCACTGCCGCTGGACGTCGTCGACGAAGTCCCGTTCGACCGTGTAGCGCTCGTGCAGCGGCGCCGACGGATCGTACTTCATCACCCGCACCTGCGGGCCGATACCGACCGCACGCACGAACAGGTCGTAGTCCTTGACCGCCGCCTGTAGATGCATCAGGTCGGTGCCGCTCTCGTCATAGGCCTTGCCCAAGGCCTCGGCGTCATCGACTTTGGACACGCCGCGCCACCCGCCGCCGTCGTACGGCTTCAGGAAGGCCGGGTAGCCGAGCGCATCGCCGATCGGGCCGAGTTCGAACAACTCGGCGTAGTTCTGCAGCGTGTGGTCGAGATCATCGACCTGGTCGTAGCTCTTCTGCGGCAGCATCGCCGTGCGCGGAATCGGCATCCCGAGCGCCGCCATCGCGCAATAGCTCGAATGCTTCTCGTAGCTCTGCACCGACCACGGGTTGTTGTAGACGTAGAGGTCGTCCATCAACACCGACTTCTTGATCCACTCGCGTTGCAGCTTGAACCAATGGGTCAGCCGGTCGACGACCACGTCGTACTTGCAGCCCGGTTCGAGCAGGAACGGCTTCAGCGGCACCCGCTCGCACGCGAACTCGACGGTTTCGCGACCGAGCCGCAGGCGGAGCCGGCTGTCCTGCAGGATCTGTTCGAAGGCGAGCGGCCAACAGATGTCAGCGCCGAGCGAGAGTCCGATATGGCGAGTGACTACGGGCATGGCAGACGATTCGGGCTGCGACCTTACTCGTAGACGAGCCACAGCGGACCAGGGAACAGCGAGGAAAGCCCTTCGCGCAGCCGATCCCGCCAGTTCTCCCAGTTGTGGCCATCGTTGGCCTCGCGGAACCGGACCTGCATGCCGGTGTCCTGCAGCAGCGGAACCAGCGAACGGTTGTAGTAGATCAGCGACTCGTAGACGCCGCAACTGATGAACACGCTGTCCGCGGGCCGGCCGGGGTTCTTGCGGAACTTGTTGACGAACTCCACCACCGGATCGAACACCGGCCCGCGGTCGTGCTCGCCGATCTCGGTGAACACGAACGAACCGGACTGCAGCAGCATCTTACCGAAGAAACCCTGGTGGCGCCAACAGGTCGCCAGCGACGCGACCGCCCCGAACGACGCCCCCATGATCGCGCGCGCCGACGGTTCGCGCACCAGCGGCAGCAGGTCTTCCATCTGCGGCACCAGGTCCTTGACGAGGAAGTCCGCGTGGCGGTCGTCGGCCGCGTACTCGTGCATGCGGTCGGGCGACTGCGTCATGATGGCAACCAGCGGCGGCAGCTCCAGACGGTGGATCAGGTTGTCGAGCACCTGCTGCAAGTTGGCGAACTTCAGGTAGTCGAAGCCGTCGTGCACGACCAGCAGCGGGTAGCGGCGGGTCTCGCGAAAACGCGCCGGTCGGTAGACGCGGATCGGCCGCCAATCGCCGAACACCTGGCTGTCGACGTGGCGCTCCTCGATCGTGCCCTTGCGCGCCTCGGGATCCTCGACCGTCCACTCGGGCGGCGCATAGCCGGCGCCGTAGACGACCGAGTTGGCCCCGAACGGATCGCGCGCGGTGTGGCGGTTGAGCGGGTCGCGGATCAACTGCCCGCGACCGTAGGTCATCACGCCGATCTTGTATTCCATCCGCGAACCGCGCGGCAGGTCGATCTGCAGCACCCATACGTCGCTGTGGTGCAGCCGCCGGAACTGCAGTTCGCCCGGCAAGCCGTGGATCCAGTGGTGCAGCGACACCTCCTGCGCCTCACCCACGAACAGGAACGTCACCGTGCGCCCGTCGACGTGGGGGAACTCGTGCTCGGCGAGCAGCCGATCGAGGGCCGCGCGCCCGCCGTGCACGGCCGCCTCGATGCGTTCGAGCATCGACGTCATCGCGACACCTCCGCAACCGTGCCGTCCTCGCTGAGTCGCCGCGCCGACGAGACCGGCTGCCAGCGACCGTCGCGGTAATCCAACCGCACACCGTAGTCGAGCAGCGCGCACAGGCCCGGGAAGCGCCGCGCCAGCATCTTCACGCGCACGGCGTCGTCGAGCTGCAGCCGGTGGCGGCTGTGCGGCAGGGCGACCATGCCGGGCAACAGGGCGAAGCCGGCCTCCATCACCTCCGCGAACGAGCTGCCCTGCGGCGGCGTGTCGTGGAACAGCACCACCCGTTCGGTCAACGCCATCGCCCCGGCCGACCACGCGACCAGCGGACGGTCGCCCCACAGGCGGAACAGGTCGAACAACTGCAACCGGTGCAACAACACGCCGATGTGGCCGCCGGCAACCAAGAGGCACGAAACGCGTTCGAGTTGCTCGGCCAGTTCGCGGCGCTGGCGCTGCACGACGTCGCGCTCGGCCGGCCGCACCCGCTCGTGGAACTCGTGGTGGATCTCGGCGACGCGCGCGATGTGCTGCTCGTCGAGCCCGCGCACCAGCACCCAGGCATCGTGCTCCTCGGCCGCGACCAGGTCGTCGTGCTCGGGCTTCTGCAGCAGCTCGCGCACCGGCGCCATCA
>DRKG01000260.1 GCA_011051855.1 bacterium
ATCGCTCCAACGACACTCCGTCCGGTTTTCGCCACTGTGGGCCGACGGCTACCCGACCCACTCGAACGCCCGACCGCAACGGCGCGCGGAACCCGCAATGGACCGTGAAACCCGTCGCGCCGATGCGACTAGAGCGGCCCATCGCATCGTACGGCCGGGGGCCGGCGGGACCGACCGCGACGAACGGGTCGCGCATCGAGACCGCCGCTTCAACCGGTATCCGCGCTGCGATGGGCGGTTGTGCGAACCCGGGCTCGCACGGTCGAGCCGGAACCTTCCATCCGTTCCCGCTGGGCCGCAACGCGGCACGTCGCTTGCTCGTTCCTGCTGCCCCGCGCTTTTCGTGCGACGACTGATAGACCCATGCCCAAGACTCTGACCATCCACCTGCTGTTGGCCTGCTTCGCCTTTGCCTCGTGCAGCGAACACACGGGAACCGTGCTGCAGCAGTCGTCCGGACCCGAGGCGCCGATCAACGAACCCGACACGAACGTGTTCGAGCCGATCGCCGGCGGTGGCGGCAATGGCGGCGGCGATACCAGCGAGCCGACCGGCAACGGCGCCGGCTCGGGGTCGAGCGCCGATCCGGGTGACCCGACCAGCGAGCCGGGCACCGGTGGCGGCGGCGAAGCAGGCGGCGGCCAGGGCGGCAACGGCCAGGGCGGCAACGGACAGGGCGGCAACGGGCAGGGCGGTTCCACCGGCAGCACCGGCGAGCCCGGCGGTGGCAACCCCGGTGAAGAGCCGACCGAGGGCGGCAACGGCGGCCAGCCGGTTCCCGAACCGGGCACCCTGCTGCTGGTCGGCAGCGGCCTCGCCGGAGTCGGCGCTTCGCTGCTGCGCCGGCGTCGGCGCCGCGACGGCAAGCCCGCCTGAGCCGGGCCGTCAGCGGCGCTCGCCCGAGCATTCGGTAGACTCGCCGGCACTGCAGGCCAGCCGGCCGCGAGTCGATGTCCCACCCCCGCCCCGAGCCCGAGCCGATCCTGCTGACGTCGCGCATCCCGCCCGACGCCGACGGCACGCGCCTGCTGGACTACCTGTGCGCGCGCTTCCGTTACCACGACCGCAGCGCCTGGCAGCGCGAGCTCGACGCGGCCCGCCTGACCCTCGACGATCGCACCGCGAGCGCCGACGACGAACTGCGCCGCGGCCAGCGACTGCGTTACGCCAAGCTGCACCGCGAGCCGCCGGTTGCCGACGGCTACCGTGTGCTCCACGAGGATGACGTGCTGCTGGTGGTCGACAAGCCGGCCCACCTGCCGATGCACGCCGACGGCCCGTTCCTGCGCAACACGCTCATCCACATGCTGCGCCGACGTTTCGGTGACGACCTGCAGTTGGTGCACCGGCTCGACCGCGAGACCAGCGGTGCGGTGGTGGTCGCGCGCGACAAGCGGGCGCAGGCCGCCATCCAGCGCCAGTTCCTCGACGGCGGCCTGCGCAAGGTCTACTACGCGGTCGTGCACGGCCGACTCGAACGCACCCTGTGCTGTGAGCAGGCCATCGGCCACCACCCGCGCAGCGCCGTGCGCCTGCGCCGCTCCGCCGCTTCCGACGCGATCCGGCCCAAGGCCGCCAGCACGCGGATCGAACCGCTGCGGGTCGCCGCCCACCACACGCTGGTGCGCTGCGTGCCCCGGACCGGCCGCACCCACCAGATACGCGTCCACCTCGAGCACGCCGGCCACCCGGTCGTCGGCGACAAGCTCTACGGCCGCGACGACGACCACTACCTCGCATTCGTCGCCCGCATGAAAGCCGGCGACAGCGTGTTCGCGGCACCCGCCGGCGAACCGGATCGACAACTCCTGCACGCGGGTGAACTGAGCTTTCGTCATCCGGGCACCGGTGCCGAGTTCGTCGCCTCGGCACCGATGCCGGCGGAGTTCGAAGACTGGCTGTCGCCGTAGGCCATGGCCCGGCACGATGGCGCCATGAGTCGGAGTCCCGTCCCGTTCGGCAGCCTGCTCGCCCTCTCGGTGTGCGCCGCCGCCTGCCGAGACGCCCCGCCGACGCCGTGCGACACCGGCGACTTGCGCACGGCCTGCGCAGCGCTGCAGCGCGCGCGCGCCGGCGAACGCGGCCCCCTGTTGGCGCGCGTGTTCGCGGCCGGCGCCGCCGCCGAACCGTTCCTGGTGGCGGCGTTCGAGCGCGAGCCCGGTGCGGCCGGTGCCCAGGCGACCCTGGCCCTGCTGGGTCGCATCGGCGGGGCGCGCAGCGTCGCGCTCTGCCGCTCGCTCGTCGCCGAACGCGGCCCTCTCGCGGTCGAAGCCGCGCTCGCCCTCGGCACGCTGCCGACGTCCGCCGGCGACACCGCCCTGCTCCAGGCCGTGCGCGACCGCCACTGCGACCCGGCCCTGCGCACCGCGGCCGCGTGCAGCCTCGCCCGGCACGGCGAGCGGCAACACGCGCCGCGCCTGATCGAAGCCGTGGTCCGCGCGGGCACTCCCGCCGGCGTCGCCGACGAACGCGAGCTGGGCCTACCTTCCCGTCCCCGCTGGGCGCGCGAACGCTACTTCGTGCAGCGGCTGCTGCACCACCTCGGCCACGACGACCTGCTGCAGCAGTTCGACGCCGACGCCAGTTGGCCGCAACTCGAAGCCCTCGCCCCGCGCATCGCCACCCGCCTGCGCGAGACCGCGCCGACCGTCCCGGCCGACCGGCACCAACGGTGACCGCCGGACTACGGGAACGTCTGCGTCACCGGGTGGATGCTGACGTCCTGCACCGAGCCGTTGCGCATCACCACGCGGCCCTTGCACGGCATGCCGTTGCGCTCGGCCTCGACCTGCACTTCGACTTCGTCGGTCACCTGCACGTCGGTCAGATCGCCGAGCAGCCGCAGGTTGCGGTAACCCAGTTGCAACAACCGGGTCTCGATGCGCGTGACGATGCGGCCGGCCGGAGGCTCCTGCTGCGGCGGCAGCGCCGGGCCGCGCGGGCCACCTTCCCCATCGTCTTCGCCCCTGGCGGGCAGCACGACGCGCTGGTTGTCGACGGTCGCCTCACGCAGGTCCTCGAGATCCTCGTGCAGTCGTTGCAGTTGCTGACAGACCCGCTCGAACGCCGAGCGATCCCACGCCTCCGTCAGCTTCGCCAGCCGATCGTCGAGCGCCTTCAGACGGTCGTCGAGCCCGCGGATCCCGGCCAGCTTCTGCAGGTGCTCCTCGAAACGGATCATACGCAGGTGCACCAGCGCATAGCCCACCAGGAGCGCCACGAAGAACAGGCTGAACTGCAGGGTGTCCATCTCGCCGCCAATCTACCACCAACCCGAGGCGCAGGCGATCATTCGACCGGCTGCTGCGAGCGGCGACCGAACGCGAGGTACCACGGCACACCGGCAGCGACGATGGCGAGGCCGATCAGTGCGTTCTGGACTTCGGCCGGGTCGGTCAGCACCGCCGCGATGAACGCGATCGCGACCACGATGAACACCGCCGGGGTGAACGGATAGCCGGTGCAGCGATACGGCCGCTCGGCCTGGGGGCGACTCGCACGCAGGCGATACACCGCCGCCACCGTCAAGGCATAGAACAGGAATGCGGCAAACACGACGAACGCGGTCACGTCGTGGAATCCCTGCAACGCCAACACCAGCACGATGCCGACGATCGCCTGCACCCAGATCGCGACCACCGGCGTGCCCCAGCGCGGGCTGACCGTGGTCAACGCCCGCGGCACCAGCCCGTCCTTGCCCATCGCGTAGAATGCGCGCGGTGACGACAGCATGTTCGGATTGGCCGCGCCGAAGATCGAGATCGCCATCAGCAGCGTCAGGTAGCCGCCGAACTCGGGCGAGAAGATCCGTTCCACGGTCAGGGTCGCGACGTAGGTGTCGGCGGTGCCGTCACCCATCGCCCGCATCTCGTCGAACGGCACCGCCCGCATGTAGGTCCAGTTCACGAACAGGTAGGTGACGATCAGGATCACCATGCCCAGCAACAGTCCCAGCGGCAGATTGCGCTCCGGGCGCTTCAACTCGGCGGCGTTGAACGGCATCTGGTACCACCCTTCGTAGGCCCAGAAGATGCCCATGAACGCGGCGACCAGTCCGGTCATCGTCCAACCGGGAGCGGCGACGGCCGGCGTCGCCATCGCGGCCGCCGGCTCCCCGCCGCCGGTGGCGAACAGCCCGCCGACCACCAGCAGCGCGAGCGCGCCGACCTTGGCGAAGGTCGATACGTTCTGCACGATCGCGCCGACGACTACCCCGAGGTGGTTGACCACCGCCAACACCAGGATCATCGCGACCGCGACCACGAGCAGCAGTCGCGGATGTTCCTTCTCGGCGGCGATGTCGGCGCCGAACAGCGGCAGCAGGTTGCCGGCAAAGCCGAGCGCCAGCGCCGCCACCGTGCCGGCGTTGATCACCCAGAAGAACGTCCAACCGTAGAGGAATGCGATGAAGCGCCCCCAGCCTTCGCGCAGGAACGCATACTGCCCGCCCGCCTCCGGGAACATCGCCCCGAGTTCGGCATAGGCGAACGCCCCGAACAGGCACACGACGCCGAGTCCGACCCACATCACGTAGATCGCCCACTCCGCCGGCAGCGACTGGGCGACCTTGAGCGGCTTCAGGAAGATACCCGACCCGATCACCGCGCCGACGGTGATCGACACCGCCGAAGTGAGACCGAGACGTCGTTGCAGTTGACCCGACTCCATGTCGGGCGAACGCTATCGCAATCCATGCGCGGCCGCATCCGCATCCTGCTCGCCCTGGCCTTCGCGGCCGCGTTCGTGCTCGTGCCCGAACCCGACGCACAGAAGGGCCGCCCCTACCTCGGCTACCTGCTGGTGCGCGATTGGCTGCTCGGCCGAGACTCGCCGCTGGCATCCTGGGACCAGCAAGGCCCGCCGCCGCGCCTCGAGGTCGAGTTGCACACCAGCCCACCGATCCCCGACGACGGGGAGCGGCAACGCAGGCGCGCCGAGCTTTCGCGCCTCGCCGACGAATGGCTGCTCGCCAACCAGCGCACGCCGGCCCCAGAGGCAGCCCGACCGACCCTCGCGATGATCGTGCACGTCGGCGAACGCGGCGTGCGCGCCGCCATCGCCGCTCCCGACGGCACCGAGCTGCGCATCGAGCGCGCGTTCCCGTCCCGGGTCAGCCTCCTGCCCGCGCTGCTGGCGATCGTGATCGCGGTGCTGACGCAGCGGGTCCTGCCGGCCCTGCTCGTCGGCGGACTGGCCGGCGCGATGGCTTGGGTCGCGACCCACGACCTGCTGCAGACGCCGGGTGCGTTCGCGGTCGCCGGCCAGGGCGTGGCGCACTTCTTCGGCGACGCCCTGTGGCGCCGCTCGATCGGCGAGGACTTCTACCTGCGCATCACCGCGTTCGTGGTGTTCCTGTTCATGACCATCGGCATCATCACCAGGAACGGCGGCGTGCACGGCCTGGTGCGGCGCCTGCAACGCATCGTGCGCGGCCCGACCTCGGCGCAAGCCGGCACGGTGCTTACGGGCATGGCGGTGTTCTTCGACGACTACACCAACTGCCTGTTGGTCGGCACCACGATGCGCCCGCTGACCGACAAGGCGCGGGTCGCACGCGAGAAGCTCGCCTACCTGGTCGATTCGACCGCCGCGCCGATCGCCGGTCTGTCGGTGTTCTCGACCTGGGTCGTCTACGAGATGTCGCAGTACCGCGCGCCGCTGACGATGGTCACGCGACCGGACGGCAGCCCCTATCTCGCCAGCGACACGTTCTCGGTGTTCCTCGACTCCCTGCCGTTCCGGTTCTATTCGATCTTCGCGTTGACCTTGGTGGTGCTGGTGGTGCTGCTGCGGCGCGACTACGGCCCGATGCTGCGCGCCGAGCGCCGCGCGCGCCACCTCGGCCAGCCGCTGTCGCCCGGCGTGCAGGCGATGGCCGCCGTCGACGAACAGGTCGCCTCGCCCGACGACGACACGCCGCGGCGTGCGCGCAACGCCGTCGTGCCCCTGGTGGTGCTGGTGTTGGGCACGGTCGCGCTGATGCTCGGGCGCGGGTATGCGGAGATCGCCGACCGCGGTGATCTGGCGCAGATGTCGACCGGCACATTCCTGCGCGAGGTGCTCGCCCACGCCCACAGTGACACCGCCCTGCTCTACGCCTCGATCTCGGCCTGGGTGGTCGCGATCGCACTCTCCCTCGGCCAGCGGCTGCTGTCGCCGCGCACGATCCTGGCCACGTCGCTGCGTTCGACGCGCGCGCTCTACGTCGCGTTCGGCATCCTGTTCCTGGCGTGGAGCCTAGGCCACATCTGCCGCGATCTCGGCACCAGCTACTTCCTGACCGCCGCCGCGCGCGACGCGATGACCGCCGCCGCCCTGCCGGTGTTGCTGTTCGCCGTCGCCGGCGCAATCGCGTTCGCCACCGGCACCAGCTTCGGCACGATGGCGATCCTGCTGCCGAACGTCGTCGTGCTGGCCCACCAGCTCGGCACCGATGCCGCGTTCGGCGGCGATGCGCGGACCGGCGGCCCGGCCCTGATGCTGATCTCGATCGGCGCCGTGCTCGAAGGCGCGATCTTCGGCGACCACTGCTCGCCGATCAGCGACACCACCGTGCTCAGTTCGCTCGGCGCCCAGTGCGACCTGCTCGCGCACGTATCGACGCAGTTGCCGTACGCGCTGTTGGCGATGGCGACCAGCGCGATCTGCGGCTACCTGCCGGTGGTCTGGTTCGGTCCCGAGGTCTGGCCGTTCAGCCTGCTCGCCGGCGGCCTGGTGCTGGCCACCACGCTCCTGGTGTTCGGCCGCGATCCCGCGCGCCCACCCCCCCCCGCGCGCCCAGCCCCCGGCTGCCGCTGACGTTCAGCGCAGCATCCGGAGCAGTTGCCGACCGCGATCGCCCAACGCGCGCCCCGACGTCAGCCAGGCGCGCAGGAGCCACAGGCGCGCCAGGCGCGGCTGGCCCGCGCCGAGCGCGGCCAGGCCCATCTCGACGGCCTCCGCGGCGGACGATTCGCTCGGCTCGCAGCACACGCGCGGAACGGTCGGGAAGCTCTGCCCGCGCGGCAGCCGCACTTGCACGGTGACCTGTCCATCGGCTTCGCGCGCGACCTGGCCGGCCACGATGCGATCGCGGTAGACGACCCGCACCGCCCGGCCCCGCCCCAGCGGCAGCGGCGCGGGCACCGGCTCAGTGGCAGGAGTAGCCGACCAATCGCGCGGCAGCCCGAGGCCCGAGGCACCGGCCGCGATCACTTCACCGACGGATCCCCCCTCCGGCCACAGCTTCGCCGCAGCACGCTCGGCCGCGAGCAGGTCGCCGTTCTGCACGTGGGCGAGCACCTCCGCCTCGGCAGCCCGGAACCCGTCGTCGATCGCCGCGACCAAGGCCGCGAGTCGCTCCCGCTGCCGTTCGGACAGCTCCCGCGCGGCGAGGCGCGAGGCCGCTCTGCGCGCCTGCTCGAAGCTGCCGGCGACGAGGTGGGACTGCACCAGCGACAGCAAACTGGAGAAGCGGTCTCGAGCCAAGCCGGCATCCGCAACCGCGGGTGGTGCGCCGATGGTGCTCGCCAGGTCCATCGAGCCCGTGCGGCCGACATCGGGACGCCCCTCGCGCTGCGGCTTCGGTTGCGGCTCAGGTTGCGGCTTCTGCTGCGGCGCCGAACCGAACCAGCCGAGGCCGTGCCCGATCAGCAGCAACAGCAGCGCCGTCCCCGTCGCCAGCACACCGCGCCGACGCCACCGCGGCCTGCCGCGTCCTTCGGTCCGGCCCTGGCCCGGTTCGGAATGCACTTGGGAATGCATGCTGCCGTCATCGCCCATCACAACCCTCGCACTCGAGCACCTTGCGGTGCAGA
>DRKG01000261.1 GCA_011051855.1 bacterium
ACGCGCCGCCCGACCGCTGCCGCACGGTTTCGCACTACGGCGAGAGCAAGCGCCGTGGCGAACTCGCCGTGGTCTCTTCTGGGCTCAGCTTCACGGTGCTGCGGCCGCCGGTCGTCTATGGTCCGAACGACGGAGCGACCCGACTCCTGTTCCGGCAGGCGTCGGCGCCGTTCGTCGCCGTGCCGCGAACGCCCCGGCCGCTGTCGGTCATGCACGCCGACGATGTCGCCGAGGCGCTGTGGCAGACCGTGCGCCGCCGCCCGCGCGGCGTGTTCCTGCCGCTGGACGGACCGGAGCGCACCGACACGCACACGCTGATGACCAGGATCGCCGCCACCTGTGGTCGCCGTCCGCGCCTCGTGCCGGTGCCGATGGCCCTCGCCGGCGCCGCGGCCCATGCCGCGGATCTGCTCGCGCGCCTGCGCCGCCGGCCCGGATACTTCAACCGCGACAAGGTGCGCGAGATCGCCGCCGTTGGCTGGGTCGCGGACGGCAGCCGAGCGGGGCGCGAGTTGGCGTTCCGCCCGGAGGTCGCGCTGGACGACGGCCTGCGCCGGGTCGCGGTCGCCGAGGGCTTCGCGCGCGGCGCGTGACGTGAGCGTCTACTTGATCAACTGCATCAACAGCGCTTTCTGCACGTGGGCGCGGTTGGCCGCCTGGTCGTAGATGCGCGAACGGTCGCCGTCGAGCACTTCGTCGGTTGCGGCGACGTTGCGGCGCACGGGCAGGGGGTGCATCAGCAGCGCCTGGTTGGTGCGGGCCATCAGTTCGGCGTCGACGCGCCAGTCCTGCAGCGAACGCTTGACCATGGCTTCGCGTTCGGCGTCGTCCCAGTACTTGGTGCAGCCCCACGAGCGTGCGTAGAGCACTTCGGCGCCGTCGGCTGCCACTTCGCGGTCGTTGACGACCTGGAGCGAGCCGCCGGCGTCGGCGGCCGCGTCCTTGCTGCGCTGCAGCACTTCTTCGTCGACCTCGAAGCCGAGCGGATGCGCGAGGGTGATCTCCATGCCCATCAAAGCCGCCAGTTGCAGCACGGAGTGGGTGGGGCCGAGCGACTTCGGCTCGGGATGGTTGCACCACAGGAGTGTCAGCTTGCGGCCCTGCAGCGAGACCAGGTTCTCGCGCATCGTCAGCACGTCGCCGAGTGCCTGGCACGGGTGCTCGAAGACGGTCTCGAGGTTGATCACCGGGACAGAGGCGTGCTCCGCGTAGCTGCGCAGCAGGAGTTCCTGGCGGTCGCGGGTCCAGGTGCCGGTGCGCGCGGCGGCGCGCACGCCGAGGGCGTCGACGTAGCGCGACAGGGTCCTCGCGGCGTCTTTGACGTGTTCTTCGGCGCGGCCGTCCATGATCGCCTGCTCGCTCGGTTCGAGCTCGTACATGTCGTCGGCCGACAGATTGATGCAGTGCCCGCCGAGCTGCTGCATCGCGACTTCGAACGACACGCGGGTGCGCAAGCTGGGCTGGAAGAACAGCATGCCCAGGGTCTTGCCGCCGAGGACCTGGCCGGGGCGCTTGCCCTTGACGCGGGTGGCGAGGTCGAGGAGGTCGTCGAGTTGGTGCCGGGTCATCCCGGCAGTGGTTAGAAAGTCGCGCTTGCTCACGGTAGGTCGCTGCTTTGAAGTGGGCGACGATAGATGGCTTCGACCCCATCGACAAGCGAAGACGAGCGGCTGATGGCGCGTTGCCTCGAACTTGCTCGCGAGGCCGCCGCCGCCGACGAGGTGCCGGTCGGCGCTCTGGTGGTGATCGACGGCGAGGTGGTCGGCCGCGGGCGCAATCGCGTCGAGCAGCGCCGTTCTCCGCTGGCCCACGCCGAGATCGAGGCGCTGCAGCAGGCGCTGGCCGTGGTGGGGGAGAAGCGCCTGCCCACGGCCGAGCTCTACTGCACGCTGGAGCCGTGTTTCCTGTGTGCCGGCGCGATCCTGCACGCGCGCGTAAGGCGGGTCGTGTTCGGCGCGCGCGACCCGAAGTTCGGGGCGGTGCGCTCGCTGGCGACGATCCTGGAAGACGAGCGGTTGAACCACCGCGCCGAAGTCGTCGAGGGGGTGGCGGCGGCGGCCAGTGCCGAGCTGCTGCGCACGTTCTTTCGGGCTCGGCGCGGCTCGTAGCGAGGACGGGTTCAGCCGCGCCCGCGTTTCGGACGAGGAAGGGAGGAGCCGTGGTTGAAAAGGCGGCCGGGATCTGCAAGATGCCCCGCCTCATTCCGCTTCGCGCCCCCCGCGCGGAGACCTCGCGGAGAGGTGCCAGAGCGGCTGAATGGGCCGGTTTCGAAAACCGGTGTGCGTGCAAGCGTACCGGGGGTTCGAATCCCCCCCTCTCCGCCATCTTTTCCTGCCGCCTGCTGCAGGAGCGCCCCAACCAGTGCGGCGACCCGCAACCCGCCTCTTCAGGTGCGCACCCGCGGCACGATGCGTTCGTTCCGATCGTCGAGTTCGAAGAACGTCGGCTCTTCGATACCCATGACGTTGCCGACGATGCTGCTCGGGAACGATTCGCGCAGGTTGCGCAGGTCGCGCACGTTGCCGTTGAAGAACCTGCGCGCGGCGGCGATGCGGTCCTCGGTCAGCGCGAGTTCCTCCTGCAGTTGGCGGAAGTTCGCGTCGGACTTCAGTTCCGGGTAGCCCTCGGCGACGGCAAACAGGGACCGGAGGCCCTGCTGCAGCGCGTCTTCGTCGCGCCCCTGGCTCACGGCGGGACCGTGGTTGTGCATCGCCTGGTTGCGCAGTTGCACCACCCGTTCCAGCGACTCGCGTTCGTGCCTGGCAAAACCCTTCACGGTCTCGACCAGGTTCGGGATCAGTTCGTAGCGGCGCTTCAGCTCGACGTCGATGTCGGCCCAGCTTTCGCGCAAGGTGTGCCGCAGACGCACGAAGCGGTTGTAGGTCGCGATCCACCAGATCAGCGGGAGCAGGATCGCGGCGGCGATGATCGCCCAGACCAAGGCGGGTTCCATCAGTTCTCCAGGTCCTTCACCAGGTGGCGTGGCCACTGTTCACAGAAGCGTTGCACGAACGCGATCTCGGCGCGGAAGCGGTCGGGCTCCCAGCGACCGCGCCCATCGCTGACGCACATCGCGCCGTCTTCGATGTCGATCATCGGTGGCTGTTCGTGCAACAGGAACTCCATCATGCGGGGGTGTAGCACGTCGTAGGCGAACCGCTTGTCGGTGGACTGCACGTAGAAGGCGCGACTGAACTCGTCCGACTCGAAGTCGATGTCGTCGAACCCGAGCGCACCCTTCAGCTTGTCGAAGAACCCCTCGCGCCGCACCAGCAGCGGTGGCGTCTGCCACGGAGGGTGCACGATCAGGTAGCTGAATCGGTAGGTCCTCGTGCTGCGGTGCTTGCCGGCGCCCGACGTCACCTTGTAGCGGAAGTCGCCGCCGAGCATGAGGCATGGACGCCCGAACAGCTCGATCTGGCCCAGCATCGTGTTGCGCGCGACGCGGGAATGGCCGCGTCGGAAGATCTCGAACTGCGCATAGCGGTCGTCGTGGTCGCGGTCGAGTCCGGGCGCAAACCGCATGCCGAGGTCGGCGGCGAGTTCTGCCAGGACGGCCGTGCGCTTCTTTTCCTGCAGGTAGGACGCGTAGGCGAGCGCCAGCGTGGCGAGGACCGCCAGGAAGAACACCCAACCCATCAGGCCGCCTCCGGTTGGCAGACCAACCGCCGTGCGACTTGCCGACCGCGCGCGTTCACCGCAGGTTCTCCCACAGGAACGTGTAGGCGAGCGCGCTCATGAACGCTGCCTGCCGGTTGTCGGCGGCACCGCCGTGACCGCCCTCGATGTTCTCGTAGTAGAGCACCTCGTGCCCCTGCTCCATCATGCGCGCCATCATCTTGCGCGCGTGGCCGGGATGCACGCGGTCGTCGCGCGTCGAGGTCGTGAACAGCACCCGCGGGTAGCGGGTGTCCGGGTCGACGTTGTGGTACGGCGAGTAGCGTCGCAGCCACTCGGCTTCAGCCGGCACGTCGGGGTCGCCATACTCGCCGACCCACGACGCGCCCGCCAGCAGTCGGTGGTAGCGCAGCATGTCGAGAAGCGGCACCTGGCAGACGACCGCCCGGAACAGGTCCGGGTAGGTCGTGATCATGTTGCCCATCAACAGGCCGCCGTTGCTGCCGCCCTGGCTGCCGAGGTGGCGCGGCGAGGTCACTCCGGTCGCGATCAGGTCTTCGGCGACGGCGGCGAAGTCCTCGTAGCTCTTGTTGCGGTCTGCCTTCAGCGCGGCCTGGTGCCAGCGCGGCCCGAACTCCCCGCCACCGCGGATGTTGGCGACTGCGTAGACGCCGCCGCGTTCCAGCCAGCAGGCGCCGACGGTTGCGCCGTAGCCGGGCGTCAGCGAAACCTCGAAGCCGCCGTAGCCGTAGAGCAGTGTCGGGTTGCCGCCGTCGAAGGCGAGCTCTCGCTTGCGAACCAGGAAGTACGGCACGCGCGTGCCGTCGCGTGACACCGCCTGCTTCTGCTCGATCATCAGGCCCGAAGCGTCGAAGAACTCCGGCAGGCTCCGGTGCTTCGTCGGTGGAGCTTCGCCGATGGTGCCGCGCCACAGGCTGGTCGGGGTCAGGAAGTCGGTGATCGTCAGCCAGTAGTCGTCGTCGTGTTCGGCGTCGACCGCCGACGCGGTGATCGTGCCGAACTCGGGCAGGCCCGGCAGCGGTTCCGTGCGCCAGCCGTCGTCGCCGTGGGTCGCGACGAGCACCACGTTGCGCACGTTGTCGAGCACGTTCACCAGCAGGTGGTGGCGCGTGCCGCTCCAACCCGCCAGCGAGCTGCGTTCGGTCGGCGCGAAGAGCACGTCGAACTGGCGTTCGCC
>DRKG01000262.1 GCA_011051855.1 bacterium
ACGTCCGCGCGCCGCGACACGCGCAAGGTGTTGCCGATGCGAACCGCGAGTAGCATCTTCGCCCGCCATGCTGACCTTCCAGCAACTGATCCTTCGCCTCCAGGACTACTGGGACCAACTCGGCTGTGCACTGCTGCAGCCCTACGACATGGAGGTCGGCGCCGGCACCAGCCACACGGCGACCTTCCTGCGGGCAATCGGCCCGGAGCCGTGGCGCGCAGCCTACGTGCAACCGAGCCGCCGACCGAAGGACGGCCGCTACGGCGAGAACCCCAACCGCCTGCAGCACTATTACCAGTATCAGGTCGTGCTGAAGCCGGCACCGGCGAACATCCTCGACCTCTATCTCGGCTCGCTGAAGGCCGTCGGCTTCGACCTCAACGAGAACGACGTGCGCTTCGTCGAGGACGACTGGGAGAACCCGACGCTCGGCTGCTGGGGCCTCGGCTGGGAGGTCTGGCTGAACGGCATGGAGGTGACGCAGTTCACCTACTTCCAGCAGGTCGGCGGCATCGACTGCCGACCGATCACCGGCGAGATCACCTACGGCCTCGAACGGCTGTGCATGTATCTGCAGGGCGTCGAGAACGTGTTCGATCTGACCTACGCCGAAGGCATCAAGTACGGCGACGTGTTCCACCAGAACGAGGTCGAGCAGAGCGCCTACAACTTCGAGCACAGCGACGTCGAGTTCCTGTTGCAGTCGTTCGATGCGCACGAGAAGCAGTCGAACCACCTGATGGAGCAACGGCTCGCGCTGCCGGCCTACGAGCAGTTGCTGAAGGCCGGCCACACCTTCAACCTGCTCGACGCGCGCGGGGCGATCAGCGTGACCGAGCGCGCCGCCTACATCGGCCGCATCCGCAACCTCGCCCGCGCGGTTGCCAGGAGCTACCTCGACAGCAGGGCGCGGCTGGGCTTCCCGATGGCAAAGAAGGAATGGGCCGACGAGGTCCTCGCGCGCCTCGCCGCCGACGCCGAGAAGGCCAAGAAGAAGGGCTCCAGGAAGAAGCCTGCCTGATCGGATTCGCGCATCGTTCGGGTTAGCCTGAGACGATGAAGATGAAGAGGATGCGATACCCAACCTACCTGCTCGTCCTGCTCACCGCGTTCGCGGGTTGCCGGTCGAAGGGCGCGCCTGCCGACGACTCGCTGCCGTTCGCCGCGGGCCAGGTGGTCTACACGCGAGTAGGCATGCACTTCGATGCCCGGCGCGGCAAGTACCTCGCCGCATCGACCAACTACGTCGGCGTGCCCCACTACCTGCCGCCGAACACCCAACTGACCTTCAACGGCGCCACCCGCCGGGGCGTGACGCTGTCCGACGGCGACGGCACGGAATACCAAATCAGCTACAACCGCCGCCACTCGATCCCGCTCGAAGCCTGGCTGACGCGCCAGTTCTCGACCGAACCGGTCACGCTGCCGGAAACGCTGACCGAAGACGAACGCGAAGCGATCGCAGCCGGCGAGTGCCGCGCCGGCATGTCGCGCAACGCCGTGTTCCTGGCCTGGGGCTACCCGCCGCACTCCACCAACCCGTCGCTGAACGCCAAGACCCTCAACTACGAGTGGCTGCGCGTGGTCAAGCGCTCGGTGCGCTTCGGCGCCGACGACCGCGTCGAGCAGGTCGGCGGCCGCCGGCGATAGTGGGCGGCGCGGACCGGGGTCGATTCGCCTTCGGCGCTGGCCCTGCCCCGGTGCCCCCGTAGGATCTTCGGCCGAAACATGAGCACCCAGAGCCTGCTGGTCGAACTGTTCGTCGAGGAGCTGCCGCCGAAATCGCTGCAGAAGCTCGGGGAAACCTTCGCTTCGCTGCTGGTCGCGAGTCTGCGCGACCAGGGACTGGCTCCGGCCGACGGCGACTACACCGGCTACGCAACTCCGCGCCGACTGGCGGTGCTCGTGCCGGACGTCGCCGACAAGGCCCCCGACAAGGAGGTCGAGGTCAAGCTGGTGCCGGTCAAGGTCGGCCTCGACGCCGACGGCAAGGCGACGCTGCCGCTGAAGAAGAAGCTGGCGGCGCTCGGCGTTGCGGAGGACACGGTCGACGCGACCGTCGCGACTCTGACCCAGAAGAGCGACGGCAAGAACGAAGCACTGTGGCTGGCGCGCACCGAGCCCGGGGTCGACCTGCGGCAGGGCTTGCAGGCAGCGCTCGATTGCGCCATCGAACGGCTGCCGATCCCCAAGGTGATGACCTACCAGCTCGCCGACGGCTGGAGCAACGTCAAGTTCGTGCGGCCGGCACATCGGCTGGTGGCGCTGCACGGCCGCGACATCGTCGACGTGCGCGCGCTCGGCATCCAGGCCGCGAACGTGACCCAGGGCCACCGCTTCGAGGCCGCGGTCGACCCACTGACGATCGCTACGGCCGATGGCTACGCGACGCAACTGCGCGACGAAGGCGCCGTGATCGCCAGCTTCGCCGAACGCCGCGAACTCATCCGCCGCCAACTGCAGGAACGGGCCGCGGCCGAGGGATTGCACCCGATCGATGACGACGACCTGCTCGACGAGGTCACCGCGCTGGTCGAACGCCCGAACGTGCTGCCGTGCCAATTCGATGCGGAGTTCCTCGCCGTGCCGCAGGAGTGCCTGATCCTGACGATGAAGCTGAATCAGAAGTACTTCCCGTTGCTCGACGCGGAAGGAAAGCTGACCAACCGGTTCCTGATCGTCAGCAACATCACCCCCGACGATCCGAGCCAGGTGATCGGCGGCAACGAGCGCGTCGTGCGCCCGCGCCTTGCCGATGCCAAGTTCTTCTTCGACCAGGACCAGAAGAAGAAGCTCGCCGATCGCCTGCCGGGCCTCGCCAAGGTCGTCTACCACCATCAGCTCGGTTCGCAGGGTGAGCGCACCGAACGCGTGCGCGCGATCGCGAAGGCGATCGGCTCGCGGCTCGGCGGCGACGAGCTGGCCAAGCTCGCCGACCGCACCGCCGAACTCGCCAAAGCCGACCTGCTGACCGAGATGGTCGGCGAGTTCCCCGAGCTGCAGGGCATCATGGGCGGCTACTACGCCCGCCACGACGGCGAACCGGACGCGGTCGCCGAAGCGATCGAAGACCACTACAAGCCGCGTTTCGCCGGCGACGGATTGCCGCGCAGTCCGGCCGGCACCGCCGTAGCACTCGCCGACAAGATCGAAACCCTGGTCGGCCTGTTCGGCATCGGCCAACTCCCGACCGGCGACAAGGATCCGTTCGCGCTGCGCCGGCACGCCCTCGGCACGATCCGCATGCTGGTCGAAGGCGAGCTGCCGCTGTCGCTCGACGAGCTGCTCGACATCGCCGTGCCGGCGTTCGGCGATCGCATCGAAGACCCGCGCGACAAGCTGCAGGAGTTCTTCTTCGACCGGCTGGCGACCTCGTTGAAGGAGCAGGGCTACACCGCCCAGGAGATCGCCGCCGTGCTGAGCCTGCGCCCCCAGCGCCTCGCCGACGTGCACGCCCGCCTCGCCGCCGTGCGCGCTTTTTCGCAACTGCCCGAGGCCGAATCGCTGGCCGCCGCCAACAAGCGCATCGGCAACATCCTGAAGAAGAGCGCCGGGGCCAGCGACGCCAGGGTAGACCCGGCGCTGTTGCAGGATGCGCAGGAGCAGGCGCTGCACGCCGAGCTGCGGCGCGTCGCGGCGACGGCGGGGCCCAAGTTCGACAGCGGCGACTACCAAGCGGCGCTGGCCGAATGCGCGGCGCTCAAGGCGCCGGTTGACGCCTTCTTCGACAGCGTGATGGTCAACGCCGATGACGCCGCCCTGCGGCAGAACCGCCACGCGCTGCTGCGAGAACTGCACGCGCTGATGAACCGCGTCGCCGACCTGGCCAGGCTCGCCGGCTGACGTTCGCCATGCGCCACCCGCTCTACCTACACATCGGCCACCCGAAGACGGCGAGCTCCACCATCCAGGCAGCCATCGCGCAGAACGTCGACGCGCTGCGCGCCGAGGGGTTTCTGGTCGCCAACGCGCAGATGCAGTTCGACGAACAGGGGCCGCAGCGCGGCATGCCCGTGCAGTACGTCGCCGACATGATCGAACGCCGTGAGGCCGGTCTCGCCGCGGCGCTGCAGCGCTTTCACGAACTCGGTGAGCGGTTGGGTGGCGCCTTCGACAAGGTGCTGGTGTCGGCCGAAAGCCTCTGCATCCCCGACGCCGAGGTTCTCGCGCAGGCGCTGCGCCACGCGTTCGAGATCCACGTGATCTACTACCTGCGCCGCCAAGACGAATGGCTGGTCTCGGCGTGGGGCCAGTGGGGTTGCCAGGAAGGCGTCGCACTGTCCGACTACGTCGAGCGGCAACTCGCCATCCCGCAACCGAACTTCGCCAAGGTCATCGGCCGCTGGCGAGGCTGTGCCGACAACCTGCGGGTGCGTCCCCTGCACCCGAGCGCGCTCGTGCACGGCGATGTCACGGCCGACTTCTTCGCCGCGATCGGCGCCCGACACCGGCCGAAACCGCCCGCGCGCAACAACGAATCACTCGACCTGGCCCTGCAGGAAACCTTCGCCAGCAGCCCGTTCCTGTTCGAGTCCTACCGCGACAAGACCCTGCCCGGCTGGCTGCGGACGGTGACGCCGGCGGGATTCCCTCTCGAGAAGGGCACGCTCGGTGAAGCGCTGCTCGCCCGCATCCGCGACACCTTCGCCCAGCAGAACCGCGAACTGCACCGCGAGTTCTTCCCGCAGGTCGACTACGACACGGTCTTCGGGCCGCACGCGGACGCGCACGAACGCGAGCAGATCTACCGACAGCAGACCAGCGACGCCGCGACGATCGCCCGGCTGCGCCGCGTGGTCGGCCTGCAACTCCACCTGCTGCACGACCTGCAGCGACGCATCGAACGACTCGAACGTCGAGAACGTCTCGACCACGCCCCCGACACGTCCGGGCCGAGTTGAGCCACCCGCCCGCCACACCGCCGCCGCCTTCGCCATGGTCGACCTCTCCCGCTTCCCCCGCCGCCGCTACTCCCACGGCCCGACGCCGATCGAGTTCCTGCCGCGGTTCACCAAGGCACTCGGCGGCCCGAAGGTCTGGATCAAGCGCGACGACCTACTCGGGCTCTCGCCCGGCGGCAACAAGACGCGCAAGCTCGAGTTCTTGGTCGCCGACGCGCTCGCGAACGGCTGCGACACGCTGATTACCTGCGGCGCGCCCCAGTCCAACCACTGCCGGATCACACTGTCGGCGGCGATTCGCGAAGGGCTGGCGTGCCGACTGGTGATCGAGGAGCGCGTACCGGGCAGCTACGACGAGAACGCCAGCGGCAACAACTTCCTGTTCCGCCTGCTCGGCGCCGAACGCATCACCGTCGTGCCGGGCGGCAGCGACATGAGCGCTGCGATGCACCAAGTCGCCAACGAGCTGCAGGCCGAGGGCCGCAAAGGCTACGTGATCCCGGGTGGCGGCTCGAACGCCCTCGGCGGCCTCGGCTACGTCGCCTGTGCCCAAGAACTGCAGCAGCAACTGTTCGACATGGATCTCCAGATCGACCGCGTGGTCGTCGGTTCGGGCAGTTCCGGCACACACGGCGGCCTGCTCGCCGGCTTCCTCGCCAATCACATCGACGTGACCCTGACCGGCATCGGCGTCAGCCGCGATCCGTCCGACCAGGCCCCGCTGGTGCGGCACGAAGCGCAGGCGGTCTGCGACCTGCTCGAACTCGGCATCACCGTCGCTCTCGAGCACGTTCACTGCGTCGGCGGCTACTGGCAGCCGCAATACAGCGTGCCGAACGAGCAGATGGTCGAAGCCGTGCGCCTGCTCGCCCGCACGGAAGGTGTGCTACTCGATCCGGTCTACACGGGTAAGGTCATGGCCGGCTTGGTCGGCATGGCAC
>DRKG01000263.1 GCA_011051855.1 bacterium
AAGTGGAGCTGCAGGGCCTCCGGCGCGACGAAGGCGTAGCCGAACTCGTCGCGTTCGCCCGCCGGCAGCCCGGCGCCGCCGTCGAGGTCGCCGTCGAGGTGCACCGCCAACACCGCGTCGGTGCGGGCGCAGGAGTCGTCGCGGCGCGTCATGGGTCGAGGTGCTCCCGGATGCGCGCGAGGACCTTGCGGCGGGCTTCGAGCACGTGCATGCGCGCTGCGGTGGTGCTGCACGCGAGCACGTTGCCGATCGCGGTGTAGTCCAGGCCCTCGACCGCTCGCAGGTGCAGGGCGGTGCGCTGCCGGAACGTCAGCCGCTCCATCGCCTCGTCCAACCGGTGTTGCAGTTCGCGCGCGATCGCATCTTCGGCGGCCCGGTCGCCGTCGTAGTGGTCGGGGATGTCCATGTCCTGCAGCGCCTCGCCCGGCAGCGTGCGCTGCCAGCGGTGTGGCTCGGTCGCGAGGCGCACCAGGATGCGGAACAGCCAAGTGCGCAGGGCGGCGTCGCCGCGGAAGCTCTTCAGTCCTTTGAACGCGCGCACCAGCGTCTCCTGCACCAGGTCTTCGGCCCAGTGCGGGTCGCGGCAGTGGCGGCGCGCCAGGGCGAGCAGACCGGGCAGGTGCGGCCGCAGCAGGTGTTGGAACGCCGCCTGGTCGCCCTCGCGACAGCGGGCAAGCCAGTGCCGTTCCTGGTCGGTGACGGTGCCGGGGCGGGGTCGTCTGTCCACGTGCGGGGCCATGTTCCGGCGGTTGGACCCCGCCCGCCCGGCGGTCGTAAGGTCCCGCGCGGTCGGATTGTGATGGCCTTCGTGGTTCATCGGCCCAGCAGGAGCGCGAAGTAGCTGCGGTAGAACGACACGGCGATCACCAGGACGCCGATGGCCGCCAGCGCGTAGGTTACCCGACCGACGGTCTTGGCTGCGCCCGTGAGGGTGCGCGCGGCCTGCTGCTGGCGGCGGACGAGCGCCCGCTGCAGGGCATCTTCGAGCTGTCCCGCCTGTTCGCCGGTGGCCAGCAGCGAACGGGTCTCGGCGCCGAGCGAGGCGGATTCGGCCAGCGCTTCCCGCAGCGAGCGCCCTTGCTCGAGCAGCGCGTGCGCGATGCCGAGGCGCTCGCGCAGGCCCCGTAGGCGCACCCCGCGCAGCGCCATTCCGTGTGCCCGCACGATCGGCACGCCCGCTGCGTAGAGCGCGTGCAGCGATTCCAGGTAGGGCAGCTCGCGCACGTCCCGCACCAAGCGGCCGATCACCGGCAGGTGTTCGAGCTCGGCGGCTCCCCGGCGCCACCGCGACCAGAGCAGCCCGGCGACGACGGCGGCCAGCAGGTACAGGCTGCCGAGCGTGATCGCGAACGTCGGCCCGATCACCGACATCGTCGCCAACGCCGCCGCCAAGAGCATCGCCAGCAGCGTCACCGGGTAGGCGAGCGAGGCGCGCATTTGGCGTTTGAACTCCGCCCGCGCGGTGCGGGCCTTGGCGCGCTCCGCGAGCGTCTTCGCCGCATGGCCGCTCAGCCAGCCGGCCTCGAGCACGATTCGTTCGGTCGGATCGAGCGTGATCCCGCGCCGCCAGCAGAGGTCGAGCAGCACCTGGTCGCCCAATCGCGGATCGCCCCCGAGCTGTTCGAGCGGCAAGCCCGCATCGAGCGCAGACGCGAGGTCCGCGAATGCCAGTGCGGCCTGTTCGTCTCTGCGCGGCGAGAACATCATGGCGGTGTCGGAGGGCGGGCGCGCGCCGACCGCCGGTCGCCTCACTGCGGCCGGAAGTGCTTGCTCAGCTTGAGCGCCTGACCTTGGTAGTGCGAACTCAGACGGCGGTCCCCGTATACGACTTCCGGCACTTCCTGGGTGCGGAAGAAGTCGAGCTTGAAGAACACCTGGCCGTCCTCGAGCAGGAACGGCACGTCGTGGGCGCGCACTTCGAGTACCGCCCGGGTGCCGTGCTCGCCGCCGAAGCCGTTGTCGAAGAAGCCGGCGTAGTTGGTGCGCAGTTCGCCGATGCCGACGTCGTAGGCGACCATCTCGGCGGCCAGGTGCGCCGGGATCCGGATGCGCTCCTTGCTGGCGAAGATGTAGAACTCCTCCGGCTCGACGATCAGGCGGCCGTCCTTCGGCTCGGGGATCGGTTGGAAGAACGCATCGGCGTCGTGGCTGTTCTCGTCGGCCATGTCGATGACGCCGGTGTAACGTTTGGCCGCGTGGCCGATCGGGCCGCGGATGTCGCGGTCGCAGCGCGTCGCCACTCCCATCATCAGGCCGCCGTCGAGCCGCAGTTGCTCGCTCGGCAGAGGTTCGCCGCGATCGTCGAACAACAGCGGCGAGCGTCCGTGCTCGGAGCGCAGCTCGTCGTCGCTGAGCGAGGCGCTGCCGGACGAGAAGCGGATCTGGCTCAACGACAGCCCGGTGCGCACCTTGACCGGAAAGCTGCGCGGCACGACTTCGAGGTAGAGCGGGCCGGTGTAGCCGGGCGGAACCTGCTCGAACCGGCCGCAGTGGTCGGCGAGCACCCGGGTGAACAGGTCGAGGCGGCCGGTCGACGACTTCGGGTTGGCGCGGATGCGCTGCGCCAGCGGCTGCTCGATGCGCTCGAGCAACGGGATGATGTAGCAGTGGCCCTTTTCGAGTACCGCGCCGTCGGTCAAGTCGAACGCGTAGAGCGTCACCTCTTCGAGGCGGTCGGCGACCCGACAGTTCTCCGGCAGGAATCCGCTGCGCACGCGGTAGCCACGGGTCGACAGGCGCAGGTCGAGAGATGCCGGCTGGATCTGCGTCGGTGCGATCGCAGGCGTCGAGGTGAGCGCGCCCTGCTCGATCAGGTCGCGGATCTGCTGATGTACCAGGATGCCGTCCGTCACCCGGTAGACGCTAGCCCGGATGGTTCATGAATCCAGCACCGCCGCGCGGATCGCCGCCGGTCGCCGCCGGCTGTTCGCCGACTGGAGCCGGCGCGCTGCGCAGGTATTCGTCGAGGGTGAAGCTGTCGACCGCGATCGCTTCGGCGCGCGCCTGTTCGGCGGCTTGCACGACTTCGCGCTCGTTGGTGGTCAGGATGCCGGCCTCGGTCGCTTGGTCGAGCAAGTGCGCCGGCGGCGCCTTCGGCAGGCGGCCGTGGCGCACGGCGTCCTTGAGCTTGCGCAGGACCGGTTCGGCGTCGGTGCACAGCGCGAGCGCGGTCTCCAGCCGGCCGAGCGCGCTGGCCGCGTCGCGCGGCAGGTGGCAGTTGGCGGTGAGGCGATCGCGCGCTTCGCCGGGGCGCTGCAAGGTCTGCGCGGCGGCGTGGGTGGTCCGGTCCGTCGGTGGTGCTCCGAATGGGTTGAGGCGCGCGTAGAGGCCGCCCAGCACGCGGAAGGCGCCGCCGACCAGGGGCAGGCGCAGGTTCTGGAAGATGCCGCACCGCGCCTGCTGGATGCGCTGGAACGCTTCCTCCAGCGCGCACTGTAGGAGCGGCAGGTCGTCCCGCTGGCGGCCCTCGGCCTCGAAGCGGCGCAGCGCCGCCGTGGCTACGAACAGCCACGAGAACCAGTCGGCGTAGCGGCCGGTCAGCTTCTCTTTGCGCTTGAGGTTGCCGCCGAGCGCGCCCATGGCGACGTCGGCGAGCAGCGCGAACTCGGCCGACGCCCAGTTGAGCTTGCGCCAGTAGCGTCGCGTGGCCGCACTGCCGGGGGCGGCCGTCAACCAGCCGCGCGAGAGGCCGAGCAGGGCGGTGCGCACCGCGTTGCTGACGACGTGGCCGACGTGGGGCCAGAAGGCGCGGTCGAACGCCTCGCGGTCGCCGCGCTGGATCGCGTCGAGTTCGGCATAGGCGAACGGGTGGCAGCGGATCGCACCCTGGCCGAAGATCATCAGCGTGCGCGTCAGGATGTTCGCGCCTTCGACGGTGATGCAGATCGGTGTTCCGGTGTAGGCGTGCGCCAGCAGGTTGCGCGGCCCGCGCGAGATGCCGGCTCCGCCCATCACGTCCATGCCGTCGTTGACGATCGCGCGCCACAGTTCGGTGGTCTGGTACTTCGCGATCGCGGTGACCACCGCCGGCTTGTGGCCGGCGTCGAGTGCGCCGTTGACGAACCGCCGTACCGCCTCGAGCGCGTAGGTGCGGCCTGCGATGCGCGCCAGTGGCTCCTCGATGCCCTCGAAGCGGCCGATCGACAGGCCGAACTGCTGCCGCACCGCGGCGTAGGCGCCGACCGCGCGCGCGGTCATCTGGGCGCCGCCGCAGGCGGTCGCCGGCAGCGAGATGCCGCGGCCGGCGGCCAGGCATTCCATCAGCATCTGCCAG
>DRKG01000264.1 GCA_011051855.1 bacterium
CCCACAGTGGCGAAAACCGGACGGAGTGTCGTTGGAGCGATGGCGGTAGGTCGTCATCGCAGGACTCCGTAGCTGCGCAGCAGATGCTCGCCGTCGACCGTGAACAGCTCGCCCTGGGGTGCGAACATGCGGCTCTCGGCGTTGCCGGCGAGTCGGTAGAGCAGAGCCCCGGTGTCGGCGTGCATGACGAACAACGCGTCGCTGTCGTGTGGGACGATGCAGCGCGCCCCGACCACGAGAGGGCGAGCCGTCCAGCGGCCGTCGTCGGGGGCAAAGGCGGGAAGGTCGCGGCCATCACTCGCGCGCAGACGCAGCAGGCGTTCGGGCGTTGGGATCAGCACGGTCTCCCGCGCGACCGTCGGATGGCCGAGGGGGGTCGTCGGCAGGTTTCGCTGCCACCGGATGGCGCCGGTGTCGGCCTCGATGCCCACGACGTGACCCTGGTCGTCGCCGAGCACGAGTACGTCGCCGAGCAACTGGCCGCGCGCCTGCTGCAGGTCGGCCAGTTCGCGTCGCCAAGCGCGGGTCAGATCGCGCGGGGACCAGCATTCGACGACCCCGCGCGCCCCGACGGTGATCAGCCGATCCTCGTGCAGCAGCAGCCTTCCGACGGAGGGTTGTTCCAGTTCGGCCACCCGGCGGGTGCGCGCCTCGAGGTCGATGGCGTGCAAGTTGCCGTCGGTGGTGGCGAGGAACAGGGTGCCGTCGAGCAGGCTCGGCTCGACCTCGGTCGGGAGTTGCTCCAGTTGCCAGAGCAGTTTGCCGTCGGTGAGACCCAGTGCGCGCAGCGGTCCGTCCAAGGATCCGACCAGCACCTGGTCGTCGAAGACCACCGGACGGGTCAGCCAGCCGGACAGATCATCGGATGCGAACGCCCAGACCGAACCGGTCAGGTCGGCGCTGCGGCGCGTGACACGGCCGCTGCGGTCGGTCACCAGGACGTCGCCGGCCGCGATGCGCACGGGGGCGGTGTCGATGGCGCTGCCGACCGGCCAACGGGCGTCGGCATGGCGCAGCAGCAGTGCCCGCCACTCGGCGGTGCCGTCGCCGGTGATGGTGTGCGCCTCCTCCGCGAAGCCGTCGGCGCGCACGACCAGTTCGGTGGCGTCGTTCGGGACCCGCGACAGGAGCAGAGGCGTGCGGCCCACGGGCTTGCCGTTGACCAGCACTTCGGCGGCGCTCGGCAGACTGCGCACCGACAGGGGCAACTGCACGAGGGTGTCGAACGGCACCTCGGGGAAGCTCTTGCGCAGCGCGCGCAGGTGCTGCTGCGAGGTGGCGAAGTCGCCGGCACGGGTGGCCTGGTGCAGTTCTTCGAGCAAGCGCGCGATGGTGGCGTTGCGGGCCACCCGGTCGCGGAAGTGGGCGCGCAGGTCGGCGTCGCCGGTCGGCTGCTGTTCGAGTTGCCGGTAGAGTTCGAGGGCGCCGACAAAGTCGAACTCCGCTTCCTTCGCGACCGCAGCCTTGAACATCGGATCGAGGCGCCTCTGGGTGTCGTTGCGCTGCAAGGCGGCCGTGTAGGCCGCGCCGAGTTCGCGGGCCTGCTCGAAAGCCGGACGGGCCTTTGCCACGGCCGCCTCGAGGCGCTCGGCCATCTCCGCAGGAACGAACGGCGGCAGATCGTCGGCGCCAAGGCGTGCGGAGAGCTGGTCGAAGGTCTGCAGCAGGGCCGGCGGGCACGCGCGCTGCAGGCTGGCCAGGTTGGCCGTCAACTGCGCTCGGTCGAACACCTGGTCGGGCGCCGGTGGCAGCGAGGTCTGCACGGCCTTGGCGGTGCGCTGGAACTGGGTCAGCACCGCGGCGAGGCGGCTTTGCACGATGTCGCGCACCTCGTTGGCCATGCCGCGTTCGCCGTGGACCTCGGCATAGAGCGTGAGCGCGCGATCGAGTTCGCCGGCGCCGAGCGCCGCCGCCGCTTCGGTCAGGCGGTCGTTCAACTGCGCGCGTCGGAGCTTCTGCTTGCGGTTCCGCTCCGCCGCCTCGGCGAAGACGACCCGGCGACCGATGTCCTGGATGCGTTCGTTCTCGCCGAGTCGTTCGTGCCAGCGATCGAAGGCGACCCGCGCGGCACGGTGGTCGCCCTGGTCGAGCAGGCCTTGCACCTCGTCATCGGCTCGCTGTAGGGCCTCTTCCAGCGAGTGCTGCTGGTACCAGACGACCCCCATCGCCGACACCATGCCGACGCACAGCAGTGCCGCCAACAGGCGCACGATCTTGCCGAGGCGGGTGCGCTGCAGGTGGATGAGGGTGCGCTCGACGTCCTTGCGGTTGCGGTCGAGGCGCAGGATGGCCCGGTAGGCGTCGATGGCGTGCTGACGCTGGCCGCCCGCAAGGCTCTGTTCGGCGAGTTCGAGCAGGCATTCCACCGCGCCCTCGGTGTCCTTGGCCTTCTGGCGCGCGCGGGCTTCGCGGTTCAGCAGCGCCAGCGACATGCTGCCGGTGCGCCGCGCGTCTTCGAGGATCTCGAGCGCGGTCGGCACGGCGCCGCCGTCGATCAGTGCGTCGAGCAGATCGAGCGTGCACTTCTCGAGTTCGGACGAGTCGGGTTCGCAGTGCGCAAGCAGGGTCGTGCGCAGGAAGCTGAGGGTGCCCGGGTCGTACGGAACCAGCGCGCGGGCTTCGCGCGCACAGGCGAGCGCTTCGTCGGGATCGGTGGAGCGCTGGGCGGCTTCGAGCAGCAGCTCGCTGGCGAGCCGACGCTCGTCGCAGGCCTTCAGCACCTCGGCCATGCGGCACACGATCCCGAGGCTGCGATCCCCCGGTCGGTCGCGCAGCGTCTGCAGGGTCAGGATCGCCCGCTGGGCCTCGCCTTCTTCGGCCAGGGCCTCGGCGTTGGCGACCAGAGCCGAGTCGTCGATGTTGGCGAGGATGTTGCCGGCGGATAGGTCGCGCGCGGCACGGGCGAACTCGAACAGGCCGATGGTCGTCCGGTCGGCGAGCTGACGGTAGCTGGTCAGTCCGTCGACGGTCTCGAGCACGACGCGGTGCTCGTCGGCCAACGCTTCTTCGTCCGCCGGGCGCGCGATCTGCCGCGGCACCTCGTCGAGGCTGGCGAGTTCTTCGAGGATGCTCTGCCACTCGTCGGAACGGCGCGCGACTTCGAGCAGCAGGCTGTTGACCTCGTATTCCGGGCAGTTCTCGAACCGCGACCGTAGCCCGCTGTTGCCGGCGTCGCCCTTGAAGAACTCGAACGTCCCGTGCCGCCAGGTGAACAGCGCGAACAGGTCCTCGGCGACCTGCATGCCGATGATCTCGTCGAGTTCCTGCTGGCTGATCAGGCCATCGCGGACCAACAGTTGGCCGAGCGGCACGCGCTCCTTGCGCTGTTCGACCAGGGCGCTGCGCAACTGGTCGGCGTGCAGCAGTCCGGCCTGCATCAGACGTTGCCCCAGGCGCCGCAGCGTCAGCCGCTGCGGCACGAGGATGCG
>DRKG01000265.1 GCA_011051855.1 bacterium
CGCGATCAGTAACCGGCGTCAGGGCGACGGGCCCACTCGCAGCGCCGGCGAAAGGCGACGGCCGCCGAAGTTCCGCCACGCCGTTCGTGTCGGGGCTGGCTGCATGGGCCAATACCCATGCGGTTGTCGCATCTCGCCCGCGAGATGCGGAGTGCCAGAGGCCGACGCGCGTGCGTTGGTCCGAGGTGCCCAAAGGCGGTTGCCGATTCCGACACCCGACCATCATGACCGCACCCGCCCCTTCTGAAGAGCGCACCGCCTGGCTGCTCGATCGCACCGAAGCGCTGTGTCGCACGGACACCACCAGCGGGCGCGAAGACGCCGGTATCGGGCCGTTGCGCGCCCAGCTCGACGAGCTCGACGCCGACGACGTGCACCTGCAACCGGCGGCGCCCGGACGGCACAACGTGCTGGCGACGTGGGGCCGGCCGAAGCTGTTGTTCTCGACCCACCTCGACACGGTGCCGCCGTTCTTGCCGCCGAAGCGCAGCGGCGACATCTTGTCCGGCCGAGGCGCCTGCGACGCCAAGGGGCAGATCGCCGCGCAACTGGGCGCGATCCGGCAACTGCTGCACGACGGCCACACCGACCTCGCCTGGCTCGGCGTGGTCGGCGAGGAGACCGACAGCATCGGTGCGGAGGCGGCGGCGGCTCTCGCACCGCGCTGTCGGGACTGCGTCGCGGTGATCAACGGCGAGCCGACCGAGAACAAGCTCGCGACCGGACAGCGAGGTTCGCTGCAACTGCGGCTGTCGACCCGGGGCACAGCGGCGCATTCCGGCATGCCCGAGCTCGGCAGTTCGGCCATCTGGCCGCTGCTCGATTGGCTGCAGCGGCTGCGCCGGATCCCCGAAGACCACCACGAAGACCTCGGCCCGGAGATCTGGAACCTCGGCGGCATCCGCGGCGGAACCGCACCCAACGTCATCCCGTCCAACGCCGAAGCGACGCTGTTCGTGCGCTCGATCCCCGACTCCCGCTTCGAAGACCGGGCGCGCGCGATGCAGCCCGAAGGCGGCCGCGTCGATCGGGTCGCGTTCACGCCGCCGGAGACCTTCGAACGGGTTGCGGGCTTCGCACACGCGGCCGTGCCCTTCGGCAGCGATGCGCCGCGCCTGCGCACCCTGGTCGGCGGCCGCCGCGTGGTGCTGTGCGGTCCGGGGACGATCAAGGTGGCGCACACGCTCGACGAGCACATCACCGGCAGCGATCTCGCACGCGGCTGTGCTCTGCTGGTGGCACTCGCGAAGACGCTGCTCGCGGAGATCAGACCATGATCGTGATGAAGTTCGGCGGTTCGTCCCTGGCGACGGCGGAGCACCTCCGGCAGGTCGCCGACCTGTGCACGCGCGCGGCAAAGACACCGTGCGTGGTGCTGTCGGCACTCGGCGCGACGACCGACCGTCTGTTGCACATCGAGCGCCTCGCCGGCAGCGACGGCCACGATGCCGCGACGGCAGCGCTCGAAGCGCTGTTCCTCGAAGTGCGCGCACTCACGAGCGAGGTGCTCCAAAGCCCAGACGACTGCCTCGCCGGACTGCAGCGCATGCAGCAGGATCTCGCCCTGCTGCTGCGCGGCATCGCCAAGAACGGCGCCAGTGCCCGTGCGACCGACGCGGTGCTCGCACACGGAGAACGCATCGCCACCACGTTGCTGACCGCGCTGCTGCGCCAGCGTGGCGCCGACGCCATCGAGGTCGATGCGCGCGACGTGCTGCGCACCGATGCGACCTTCGGCCGGGCGCGCCCCGACCGCGGGCAGATCCGCCAGCTCGCGCACCAGTGCATCGGTCCGTTCCTCGGGCGCAAGACCATCGTCGTCACCCAAGGCTTCGTCGGCAGGAGTGCCGACGGCGCGACCACGACGCTCGGGCGCGGCGGCAGCGACTGGACCGCGGCCCTGTTGGGAGCGGCCCTCGGCGCCGACGAGGTGCAGATCTGGACCGATGTCGAAGGCGTGCTCACTGCCGATCCGCGCGTCGTCCGCGACGCTATGCCGATCGCCGAGATGAGTCCGGAAGAAGCCGCCGAGCTGGCCGCGTTCGGGGCGCGCGTGCTGCACCCGTCGACCATCCAGCCGGCGGTCGACCGTGGTATTCCGGTGACGGTGCGCCACACGATGCGACCCGACGGCGCCTTCACGCGCATCGACCACCGGCCGCATCGTCCGGCGCGCGGCATCGCGGCGCTGGCCGCGCGCGGACCGGTGTCCGTGATGACCATGACCAGCCGCCGCATGCTCGCCGCCAGCGGTTACCTGGCGAAGTTGTTCGCGGTGTTCGGCGAGCACGAGGTGCCGATCGACCTGATCGCGACGGCGGAAGTGTCGGTCGCCTGCACCGTCGAGGCCGATGCACCGATCCCGCGTCTGATCGCGGCGCTCGACGGCCTGGCGCACGTCGAAGTCCACGAAGACTGCGCGATCGTCGCCGCCATCGGCGACGGTCTGCAGCGCACCGAGCGCGCGCTCGAACGGGCCTGCCGCGCACTGCACCCGATCGAACCGGTGCTGGTCAGCTTCGGTGGCAACAGCCGCAACCTGTCGTTCGTCGTGCAGCGAGACCAGCAGGAACAGGCGCTGCGCGATCTGCACGACGAGTTCTTCGGGGCGCGCGAGGCGTCGCCGTTGGCCGCAACCACCAGCGAGGGACAAACCCCGTGAAGGACGAACTGAGAGTCGGTCTGTTCGGCAAAGGCCGCCTGGGCGGGGCGATCGCGCACCGCCTCGGCGAGCGCATGGTGTGGCAGGTGACGCGCGAGTC
>DRKG01000266.1 GCA_011051855.1 bacterium
GCAGAATGCTCGGCGTGGCCACGGCCACGCCTGCGCTTCTGCAGTCGCCTTCCTTGCCTGGACGCGGATTGCACGCACCGGGGGAGCTGCTTCATGCATGGATCGGGCTAGCCGCTGGTCCAGCCCCCGCAGGGATCCTCGGTCAGCGGGTCGTCATGGCGGTGACCGACAGGCCGCCGTGGCGGGTCGTGAATGCCGCGTGCAGGGGGAGGCCGGTGCGGCGTGCGAGTCGCACGTCGTGGGCGAGCAGTGCGGTGCGCCAGCCGTCACCGAGGGCTCCCAGGCGATGGCCGAGAGTCTGGTAGAGCGGCAGCAGGTCCCGTCGGCCGCGCACCCGGATGCCGTAGGGTGGATTGCTGACGACGACGCCACGGTTCGGAGCTGCGCCCGGTAGCAACCACGGCGAATGGGTCAGCGCGCCGTGGTAGGTTTCGATGGCCGTGCTCACGCCGGCGCGTTCGGCGTTGGCGGCGGTCGCGGCAACGGCACCGGCGTCGCGATCGCCGAGCAGGATCGGTGCGGAGGCGGTCGTCGGCTGCCACTGGTTGACCCTTTGCCAGGTGTCGGCGTCGAAGCGCGCCGTGTGTTCGAACGGTGGCGCCCGCAGACGGCCCGGCGGCAGGCCGAGGGCGATTGCGGCGGCTTCGATGCCGATCGTGCCCGAACCGCAGAACGGATCGAGCAGGGCGTCGCCCGATCGCCACCCGCTGGCGAGCACGAGCGCATGGGCGATGTCCTCGCGGAGCGGGGCCTTGCGCCCGTCGAGGCGGTAACCGCGCCGGTGCAGCGGCGTCGCCGCCGCATCGAGCTGGATCGAGCAGGTGTCGCGGTCGAAGCGCACGAGCAGGGTGGCTTGGGGTGGGTCGTCGCGCGCCGGCGGCACCGCGCCGAGTGCCTCGGCGATCGCATCGCGCACCCGCTGTTTGATCGCGCCGGTGTGGTAGACCCGCGATCTGCGGGCGCGCGCGGTGATCGCGAGTGGCACCTGCGGCAGCAGCCACTCGCTCCACGGAAGATCGCGCGCCTTGCGCTGCAGTTCGCCGAGTGCCCGGCACGAAAACTGCGCGATCGTCGCCCGCACGTGGCTGGCGGTGCCGAGCCACAGGCAGCAGCGCATCGCGGTCTCGACGTCGCCCTGGAATGCAGCGCCACCCGCGACCTGCTCGGCAGGTACGTCGAGCGCCGTCAGTTCTCGTAACAGGAGTGGTTCGAGGCCCGGCTGGCAGGTCGCGAACAGCGGTGAGGAACTGCTCACCGGCTACGCAGTTCGTGGATCACCGTCATCAGCTCGTCGGTGCTGGCGAGCTTGTGCCGCAGCTTGCCGCGTTCCTGCCCTTGGGCGCGCTCCCACGCGTCGAGTCGCTGCCAATCGTCCCAACTGACGGCGTCGATCGCGCGCTCGGCGAGCAGGGGCGCGATGTCGTCGTCGCTCGGATCCAGCATCCGCCCTTGCCGATGGTCTTCGAGCATGAGGGCGACGGTCTGCTTCGCGTCGAGGCTGTTGGTGCCGACCAGGCCGGTCGGACCGCGCTTGCACCAACCGGCGGCGTAGTGGCCGACGCGCACGTCGCCGCCCGGCGCCTCGACGACGCGGCCTTCGACGTTGGCGACGATGCCGCGGCGCTCGTCGAACGGCACGCCGGGGACGGGCTCGCCGCGGTAGCCGATGGCCTTGAACAGCAGGTCGCACGCCAGCTCTTCTTCGTCACCGGTCGGACGGGGACGCGGCGTGCCGTGATCGTCCGGTTCCAGCCGCATGTGCTGGATGCGCACCGCACCCAGCTTGCCGTTCTCGCCGAGAAGCTCGGCTGGCGACACCAGGAAGCGGCAGGTCAGCTTCTTCGGGCCTGGGCCGGGCCCCGCCGCCGCGCGCTCCTGGAGGAACTCGACGTTGCGCTGCTGGCTGCGCGAGCCGTGCTCTTCGAGCCAGCGCTGGCTCACCTCGTCGAGCGCGGCATCTCCCTTCGACACGACGACGTCGACGCCTTCGACCTCGTGGCACTCCTTGATCTCCTTCGGCGAGAACGCCGCCTGCGCGGGGCCGCGGCGGCCGAGCAGCACGACCTCCTCGACCGAACTCTCGCGCAAAGTAGCGAGGCTGTGCTCGGCGATGTCGGTCTTGGCGAGTTCGTCGACCGGCGCCAGCAGGATGCGCGCGACGTCGATTGCGACGTTGCCGTTGCCGACCAGGGCGACGCGCCGGGCGCCCTTCAGGTCGAAGCGGTGGTGGCGGTGGTCGGGATGGGCGTTGTACCAGCCGACGAAGTCGGTCGCGGCGTAGACTCCGTCGAGGTCCTCGCCGACGACGCCGAGTTTGTTGTCACTCTCACAGCCGAACGTGTAGACGATCTGGTGGTAGTGCGCGGCGAGGTCTTCGACCTGCACGTCGCGGCCGAGGCGCACGTTGCCGAAGAAGCGGAAGCCCGGGCACTGCGCGATCTTGTCGTAGATCCGCGTGACGCTCTTGATCTTCTGATGGTCCGGGGCGACGCCGCCGCGCACCAGGCCGAACGGAACCGGCAGGCGGTCGAACACGTCCACGCGCACGCCGTCGATCCCGGACTTGAACAGCGCTTCGGCGGTGTAGAACCCGGCGGGTCCGGATCCCACGACCGCGATGCGATAACCCGAACTGGCGTCGGTCATGGGCGCCGAGCATAGCAGAAGGGATGAGAGGGGCGGCTACTCGCCCGGACCATGCGTGAGCCTGCGCCGCCGCGCTCCTGCATCGATCGGGCGACTTGCGGTTACGGTGATGTCGTGATGGATCGTGCCGACTCGTCGGATGGTGCGGGGCATCCC
>DRKG01000267.1 GCA_011051855.1 bacterium
GCTTGCGCGTGTCGCCGTCGAGCAGTTGCGCGCCCAGGATGCGCGGGTGGTTTGCGCCCTGCGCGTCCTTGACGTCCTGGAAGGGCATCTCGTCGCTGCCCTCGGCGATGCGGTTCTCGTGGGTCGCGTACTCGTTGGTCACCGTCACCGCGTCGGCCATCATCTGCATGCGCCCCTTGCGCAGCCAGATCGCGCGATCGCAGATCTGACGCACGTCGTAGAGCGAGTGCGAGCAGAAGAACAGCGACTTGCCGCGCCGCTTGTAGTCCATGATCTTGTCGACGCACTTGCGCCGGAAGTTCATGTCGCCGACCGCCAGGATCTCGTCGAGGATCAGCATGTCGGGGTCGGCGGAGATCGCGACGCTGAACCCGAGACGTGCCTTCATGCCGGACGAATAGGTGCGGATCGGCGAGTCGATGAAGTCGCCGAGTTCGCTGAACTCGATGATCTCGTCGACCTTCTTCTTCGCCTCGGCGCGCGAGAAGCCCATCATCGCCGCGTTCAGGAAGATGTTGGTGCGGCCGGTGAAGCTCTGCTGAAAGCCCGCCCCGAGTTCGAGCAGGCTGGTGACGCGGCCGCGCACCGTGTAGCTGCCGCCGGTCGGAAACGTCGTGCCCGTCAGCACCTTGAGCAACGTCGACTTGCCGGCGCCGTTGGTGCCGACCAGGCCGACGCACTCTCCCTTGGCAACCTCGAAGGTCACGTCCTGCAGGGCCCGAACCTCGGTGTGGTAGCGCTTGCCCTTGTTCCAGGGGAGCTTCTCGAGCAGGCGACCGTACGGGTTCCGATAGAGCCGGTAGGCCTTGCTCAGGTTGCGGGCTTCGATGACGGGTTCCATCGCCGCTCAGTCGTCCAGCGGTTTCGGTTGATCCAGTAGGCCGTGTGCGGCCAAGTGATCGAGCACCTTCTGCACGTTGTCGTCGAGGCTGTCGTGCTCGGTGTCGAGCACGACGTCGGCGGCGTCCGGTGCCTCGTAGGGGGCGTCGATACCGGTCACGTTGGCGATCTCGCCGGCGCGCGCGCGCTCGTAGAGACCGTGTTCGTCGCGCGCTTCGCACACTTCGAGCGGTGCATTGCAGAACACCTCGACGAACCGGTCTCCGACGATCTCGCGCGCCCGCTGGCGCTCGAACGCGAGCGGCGACACCAGTGCCACGATGGTGCTGACGCCCATCGACGTGTTGAGGCGGGCCAGTTCGGCCGCGCGGCGTTGGTTCTCCCAGCGGTCGGCGCCGCTGAAGCCGAGGTCGCGGTTGAGGCCGAGGCGCAGGATCTCTCCGTCGAGCACCTGCACGAACCGCTGCTGTTCGAACAATCGGCGTTCGAGTTCGTAGGCGAGCGACGACTTGCCGGCGCGCGGCAGGCCGGTGATCCACAGTACGAACGGCTCCTGACCGAGCCGCTGCCTGCGTTGCTCGGCGTTGACCTTGCGCTTGTCCTGCAGCCGCACGTTGCTGCCGGCATCGGCGCTCTCGCTGCGCCGCGCGAGGGCGTCCTTGGCGATGCGGCGCTCGACGATCATGCCGGCGCCGACGGTGGCGTTGCTCATCCGGTCGATCAGGATGAACGCGCCGGTCGCGCGATTCTTGGTGTAGGCGTCGGCCGCCAGCGGTCGGGCGCACTCGACGTGCACGCGGCCGACCTCGTTCATCTTCAGTTCGGGCGCCGATTCGCGGTGCAGGTCGTTGACGTTGATGCGGTAGCGCAGGTCGGCGATCGTCGCCGAGGTCTGCGCCGTGGTCTGCTTGATCAGCAGATTCTGCCCCGGCGTCATCGGCTTCTCGTCGAACCAGACGACCATCGCCTCGATGTCGTTGGCCAGCGTCGGGGCGTTGTTCGGCGTCGCGATCATGTCGCCGCGGCTGATGTCGATTTCGTCGTCGAGCGTCAGCACGCAGGCCATCGGCGCGAACGCCTCCTGCAACTGGCCGTCGAACGTCTCGATCGACTTGACCGTCGATTGCTTGCCGGACGGCAGCACGGTGACCGCATCGCCGACGCGCACCACGCCGGAGGCGATCGTGCCGGCGTAGCCGCGGAAGTCGAGGTTCGGGCGCAGCACGTTCTGCACCGGGAACCGCAGGTCGACCAGGTTGCGGTCGCTTGCGACGTGCACGGTTTCGAGATGGTCGAGCAGCGGGGAGCCCTGGAACCAAGGCATGCTCTCGCCGCGGTGCACGACGTTCTCGCCGCGCAGCGCCGACATCGGGATGAAGTGGATGTCGCGAACCTGCAGGCGGGCCGCGAACTCGCTGTAGGCCTCGCGGATCTCGTCGAACCGCTCCTGCGAGTAGTCGACCAGGTCCATCTTGTTGACCGCGATCACGAAGTGCTGGATGCCCAGCAGCGAGCAGATGAACGAGTGTCGGTGGGTCTGTTCGAGCACGCCGTGGCGCGCGTCGATCAGGATGATCGCCAGGTCGCACGCCGAGGCGCCGGTCGCCATGTTGCGGGTGTACTGCACGTGGCCCGGGCAGTCGGCGATGACGAACTTGCGCCGGTCGGTCGCGAAGTAGCGGTAGGCGACGTCGATCGTGATGCCCTGTTCGCGCTCGGCCTGCAGGCCGTCGACCAAGAGCGCCAGATCGATCTCCTCGCCGGTGGTGCCGAACTTCGACGACGCCTTGGTGGTGGCCGCGAGCACATCGTCGTGCACCTGCTCCGAGTCGTACAAGAGCCGCCCGATCAGCGTCGACTTGCCGTCGTCGACGCTGCCGCAGGTCAAGAGCTTGAGCATCTCGCGCTCGCCGTACTTCTCGAGGTACTTCTCGATGCCGAGCGCGTCGAGCTGACTGCTGTAACTCATCAGAAGTAGCCCTCCCGCTTCTTGTCTTCCATCGAACCGCCCTCGTCGTAGTCGATCACGCGGCCTTGGCGTTCGGAATCGCGGCTGCGCAGCATCTCCTCGATGATCTTCGGCAGCGTGTCGGCGTCCGATTCGATCGCGCCGGTCAGCGGGTAGCAGCCGAGCGTGCGGAAGCGGACCTTGCGCATCTCGGGCTCTTCGCCCTCTTCGAGCGGCATGCGATCGTCGTCGACCATGATCCAGGTGCCGTTGCGGCGGACCACCGGGCGCTCCTTGGCGAAATAGAGCGGCACCATCGGCAACTGCTCTTTGTAGACGTAGAGCCACACGTCGAGCTCGGTCCAGTTGCTGAGCGGGAACACGCGGATCGACTCGCCCTTGTTGACTTCGCAGTTGAACAGGTTCCACAGCTCGGGCCGCTGGTTCTTCGGGTCCCACTGGTGGAACTTGTCGCGGAAGCTGAACACGCGCT
>DRKG01000268.1 GCA_011051855.1 bacterium
CGCAACTCCGCCAGCCGCGATCGCACCGGTTTGCCGATCGGCACACACAGCTCGCGACGGCCCTGGCAGCAGTCTTCGCTCAAGAATCCCAGCAGCTCGCGCATCGCCGGAACCTGGAGCGAGTAGATCAACTGACGGCCGTCGCGACGGGCGGCGATCAGGCCGGTGCCGGTGAGGTGCTTGAGGTGGAACGACAGGGTCTGCGGCGCGATGTCGAGGTGCTCGGCGATGGCGCCTGCGGGCATGCCGTCGTCGCCGGCGCGCACCAGCAGGCGAAACACCCGCAGGCGCGCCTCCTGGGCGAGCGCGGACAGGCGGGCGACGGCGGCTGAGAGTTCCACAGTTCGACAACTATCGAAATATGTGCCGGCGCGCAAGCCAAGAGCTTGCGTACCGAACCCGGTACAAAAAACAACCTGTCGTCAGCCGGGTGCGTGCTTGCGGGCGTCCGTGCCTCCGCCGCTACCCGGCAATCCACCGGGCGACCTCGCGCAGTCGGCACATGCCGTTCGCCTGCCGCATCTGCTCGGGGGTGCGCACGTCCGGTGCGAACAAGGCGGGACTGGCAGGATACTGGCGGACTGCGTCCGCGGGAACCACGCCGTTCACGGCGCCCCGAGCACATGGGAATCCACTCGTCGGGGGTGCGTCCGCGTAAGCTCCAGCGCGCATGTGGACCGAGGATCGCGGTATTGGGTTCGACCTCGAGCTCGACGGCTGCCAGTCCTTGCTTGAGGTCGGAGCCATAGCCGGCAAGTGTGGGTACCGCAAGAAGCCGAAAGGCTCTGTTGCCGAAGCGCTCGCGGGCCTCGACGCCTTTGCTGCCGACGCCGAGTTCGTCTTCGGCCACAACATCCTGTGGCACGACCTCCCGTGGATCGCGCGTCACGCACCAGCCCTCGCGCTGCTGCAGAAGCCCGCGGTCGACACGCTCGTGCTGTCCGCCATCGCGTTCGCCGAGCATCCGTATCACAAGCTGCTGAAGGACTACAAGGTGGTCCGTGAGGCAGCCAACGACCCGGTCGCCGACGCGCGCATCGCCGCCCGACTGCTCCGCGATGCCCGCGAGCGCCTCGGCGAAACCGCGAAGGCCAATCCGGTGTTCGGGCGTGTCGTCCGGTCGCTCGGAGAACGCGGTCTCGCCGCGATCGGCGCGACGGCCAGCGCTGGCTTCGCCGTCGCCTTCGCAGGCATCGCCGAACCCGCCGCCGACCTCGACTCGGACTTCGTCGAGCTGCTCGCCGAACGCGCCTGCGCGACCGCCGTCGAAGCATTGCTGCCGCTGGCCGAGCAGTCGGAGGACGTATGTCTCGCGCTGCTGTTCGCCGTCGCATGGCTGCGGGTCGCGAGCACGCACGCGGCGACCTCGCCTTCGGTCGTCATGCCGTGGGTGCGGCACAAGCTGCCACGTGTCGCCGAATTGCTGCGCACGCTGCGCGACGCCCCTTGCCGGCGCGCGGTCTGCCGCTGGTGCCGGCAGGTGCACGATCCGGTCGCGCAACTGCAGCGTTGGTTCCGCTACCCCGACTTCCGCAGCACGCCGACGCTGAAGGGCGACGGCCGCCCGGCTCAGCGCGCAATCGTGGAGGCCGGGTTTGCCGATCGTCCGCACCTGGCCCTGTTGCCGACCGGCGGCGGCAAGTCGCTGTGCTTCCAACTGCCGGCCATCCAACGTTACCTACGCCGCGGCTGCCTGACCGTTGTGATCTCGCCGCTGCAGGCGCTGATGCACGACCAGGTCGACAACTTCGTCAGCAAGACCAACGCCCAGTGCGCCGTGGCCCTGACCGGTCGGCTCACGCCGCCCGAGCGCCGCGCCGCGCTCGACGCGGTGCGCATGGGCCGGGCCGGGCTTCTCTACGTGTCGCCGGAGCAACTGCGCAACCCGACCTTTCGGAAGGCGGTCGCGCTACGCGAGATCGGCGCGTGGGTCTTCGACGAAGCGCACTGTTTGTCGAAGTGGGGGCACGACTTCCGCCCCGACTATCTCTACGCGGCGCGCTTTGTGCGCGAGTTCAGTGAACACCAGGGCACACAGCCCGCGCCGATCGTCTGCGTCACCGCGACGGCCAGACCGGAAGTGCGGGACGAGATCCTCGCCCACTTTCGCAACGAGTTGGGGCAGGAACTTGAGGTGTTCGACGGCCACGCGCCGCGCGAGAACCTCACCCTGTGCGTCGAAAACGTCGCCGGTCAGGACAAGGTCGCTCGCCTGCGCGAGCTGGTGGCCGAGCAACTGGCGACGGCTCCGACGGGCAGTGTTCTGGTCTACGCCGCGACGCGCGGCCGCGCCGAAAAGACCGCCGGTCTGCTGCAGGCCTCTGGCATCGAGGCCGAGGCCTTCCACGCCGGTCTCGATGTCCCCACCAAGAAGGAGGTGCAGCAGCGCTTCCTCGACGGCACCACCCGGGTCGTCTGCGCCACCAACGCGTTCGGCATGGGGATCGACAAGCCCGACATCCGCCTCGTCGTGCACTTCGAGATTCCGGGTTCGCTCGAGGCCTACGTACAGGAAGTCGGGCGCGCCGGGCGCGACGGCCGGCCGGCCGACGCCGTTCTGCTGTTCGCGCCCGACGACATCGAGACCCAGTTCCGGCTGGCTTCGATGTCGCGCCTCGACCTGCGCGACCTGCGCGGCATCCTGCGCCGCATCCGCCGTCTGGCCCGCCCGGCGCGCGCGCCGGGCGGCGGCGCGAGCACGGTGCGTGAGGCCGTCTGCACGACCGGCGAGATCCTGCGCGACGAGGCACTCACCGAGACCGTCGACCCGAGCGACCGCGGTGCCCCGACCCGCGTCGTGACCGCCGTCGCCTGGCTTGAGCGCGGCAAGTTCCTGCGCCGCGACGAGAACGCGACGGCGGTGTTCCAGGGACGGCCGATTGTCAAGACGCTCGCCGAGGCGAAGCAGCGTATCCACAGCCTGCGCCTGCCGGAGAGGAAGGCGGCCGCCTGGCTCGCGATCCTGTCGCGCTTGATCAACGCCACCGCGGACGCGGGGTTCAGCTCGGACGACTTCCTCGGCCTGCCGGAAGTCCTGGGTGTGGTCGACGCGCACGCCGGCGCGGCTTCAGGGCGCGCGATCCTTCGCATCCTCATCGAGATGCAGAAGGCTCGGCTGCTGTCGAGCGGAGTGCAGATGACCGCCTTCGTGCGCCACGGTGTCGCCGGGTCGTCGCGGTTGCGTTTCGAACGGGCGGCAGCGATGGAGTGGTCGATCCTCGATGTCCTGCGCGAGTCCGAACCCGACCCGGACGACCATCAGCACTATCCGCTGAGCCTGCGCATGCTGACGCAGAGACTCGCCAGAAGTGACGAGACCACGACTGTCGCCGAGGTGCAGCAGATCCTGGCCGCGATGGCGGACCGCGCCCAGCACGCGAATCAGCGTGCGCCGGGCGTGCGGCTTTGGTTCACGTCGGCCGAGCACTGTCGCGTCCAGGTGCAGGGCGGTTGGGACCAGATCCTCGATGGCGCCCGCCGTCGCCGTGCCGTCGCCGAGGTCTGTCTGCAGTCCCTGATCGACCTGCTGCCCGACGCCAAGGCGCGCGGCGGTTCGCTGCTCGTCCAGTTCTCGCTGGATCAGCTCCTGGCGGCGATGGATCGGGATCTCGTCCTGCGCAGCGCGCCGTCGCCCGATCCGGCGACCGAGGTCGAGTACGCGCTGCTGTTCTTGCATCGCATCGAGGCCATCGTTCTGCACAAGGGGCTTGCCGTGTTCCGCCAAGCGATGGTGCTACGCCTGCCGCCGGAAGAGAAACCGCGCCGCTTCACGCGCAACGATTTCCTCCCGCTCGGCCGGCATCAGGACGAGCGTGTCGTCCAGATCCACGTCATGCACGAGTTCGCGCGCCGCATGGCGGAGACCGCGGCCGGCGGACTCGAGTTGCTCGACGACTACTTCTGTATGCCGCGCGATCAGTTCCTCGAGCGCTACTTCAAGCAACGGCTCGGTGAGCTGCAGCGCGCGACCGGACCGGAGTCATGGGGACGTATCGTCACGGGACTGAGCCGGGACCAGCGGCGCGTCGTGGAGGCCGGCGTTGACGAGTCGCTGCTCGTGCTGGCGGGCCCCGGCTCGGGAAAGACGCGTGTGGTCGTGCATCGCTGCGCCTACCTGCTGCGCGTCAAGCGCGTGCCCGCTCGGGCCATCCTCGTGCTGTGCTTCAATCGCAGCGCTGCGGTCGAGCTGCGCGACCGCCTGCGGAAGCTCGTCGGTGAGGATGCGCGCGGTGTGCTGGTGCAGACCTACCACGGCATGGCGGCGCGCCTCGTCGGTCGCACGCCGGCCGACCTGATCGACGCCGGCCGCGCGAAGGGCGATGTATTCGACGAGCTGATGAAGACAGCCGTCGGCCGGCTCGAGGCGGGCTCTGCCGATGAGAGGGAAGCCGACGGCGACGAGCTGCGCGATCGCCTGTTGGTGGGCTTCCGCTACATCCTGGTAGACGAGTATCAGGATATCGACGAACGGCAGTATCAGCTCGTGTCCGCGATTGCCGGGCGCACGCTGCGTGATGCCGACCGCAAGCTCTGCGTGCTTGCCGTCGGCGACGACGACCAGAACATCTATGAGTTCCGCCACGCCAGTGTCGAGTTCTTGCGCCGGTTCGAGGACGACTACGCGGCCAAGCGCGTACCGCTGGTCGAGAACTACCGGTCTACGGCGCACATTCTTACCGCTGCGAACCAGCTCATCGCGCTGAACCAGGATCGGTTGAAGCGGGATACGCCGATCCGCGTCAATGAGGCGCGCTGCAGCGATCCGCCAGGTGGTCCGTTCGCCGGATTGGATCGCGAAGGCGAGGGGCGGGTTCGGATCGTCGCGATCGAGACGCTCGCCGAGCAGGCGGGTGCCGTGCTCGGCGAACTGCGCCGCATCGAGGCGTGTGACCCGGACTTCGCGTGGGACCGGTGCGCCGTTCTCGGTTCGGAGCACAGGCTGCTCGACGCCGCCCGGGCAGCGCTCGAGCGCGCGTCGATTCCCGTCCGGCGTCGCGTCGCTCCGGAGCGGTCGTATTCCCTGTTCCGGCTACGCGAGGTGCAGGCGTTCCTCGACGCCGTGGCCGAGCACGGGACGGAAATCGACGCCGACGTTCTGCGCGTGGAACTGCAGCGCCTACGCGAGCAGTTTCCGCGCGAGGCCAACGTCGAGTTCGTTGCCGAGACCGTCAAGGCCTTCGTCGCGGACCAGGGTGAGCACGCGTTGCCGACGGTTTCCGTGCGCGAGTTCTTTGGGGAACTACTGCAGGAGCAGAGACGCGATCGGACCGTCGGCTCCGGCGTCATGCTGAGCACCGTGCACGGCAGCAAGGGCGCCGAGTACCACCACGTTGTCCTGCTCGATGGTGGCTGGCATCTGCGCGGCCGGGACTCGTTGGAGCAGAA
>DRKG01000269.1 GCA_011051855.1 bacterium
GCCCGGCGCGCAGCGTCAGGCGCAGGTCGGCGAGCCGTCGATCGAGGTCGGCCATGCTCTCGTCGAGCAGCTCGAGCTCGCGCTGCACCCCTTCGTGCAGGGGATGCTCCGCCAGGAACTGCACGAACATCGCCCGCGCGGCCTCCAGTTCGCCCTGTTCGAGCAGTTCGCGCGCGGCGGCCAGGCGCTGCTCGCCGGCAGTCGACGAACGCACCCGATCTGCGGCGAGCGCGGCCAACCCGGCCATGCCGGCTGCCTTCGCGGCGTCGTGCAGCCGCGCCCAGACGGCGAGCTCGACGTCGTCCCCTTCGGCCGCCGACACCAACGCCGCAACCGCTTCGTCGGCGGCCGCCAGTTCGAGTTCTGCCGCACGCACCGCGCGCACCAGCCCGCCGGCTTCGGCCAGCGAGTCGCAAGCGCGCAGCGCGTCACCGGCCGCGCTCTGCAGGCGATCCCGCAGGCGCGCGACGTCGCGGTCATCGTGCAGCTCGGGCAGACGCGACAGCCCGGCGGACCAGCGTTGCAATCCCTCGACGAGGTCGGCGGCGCGCGCCGACGACAGCCAGGCCTCAACGTCCTTCACCAGGGCCTTGGCGACCTTGCGCAGGGCCGCCGAACGCGCGATGCGCGGCAGCCCGCGGTCGAGCGCGATCGCCTGCAACACGCCGTCGGCGGCCTCGCGGGAGCGGCCCTCGTCGGCATCGGCCACGGCCCGATCGAGCAACGCGACCGCCTGCTGCCGCCGGTCCACGAGGTGCTGCCGCATCGAGGACCGTTCGTCGTCCGCAAGCGCAAGCGTGGCCAGCAGGTCTTCGGCGGCGGCCAGATCGCCCGCGGCCACGAGCCGACGAAACCCGGCGCGCGCGCTCTGCCGCTGCTGGCTGCGCTCGGCGCGATCGACCGCCGCCGCGTCGACCTCGCGCACCAGATCCTCGACCAACTGGCCGGAGGCGAGCTGACGCAGCCGGCGCGCTTCCGCTGCGGCCGTGCCCACGTCGCCCGCCTGCAGCCGCGCTCGCGCCCGCTCGACCAGCGCCTGCAAGGCGCGTTCGCGCACCTGTTCGGCCCGCCGATCCTCGGCGATCAGCCGGTCGGATGCCTGCTGCAGGGCATCGAGGTAGCGCTGTTCGCGCAGGGCCTTCTTGGCCCGTGCCAGGCGGATGAAGCGGTCGAACATGGCAACTGGGCGGCCGCGGGACGGACACCGCGCACCGGGGCGGGGCTACGGCTGCCGCCGCGACTATTCTGCCCCGACTATTGCCACGAGCTGAAAACTCCGCCAGCCCCGCTTTCGCGGGCACGTTCCAGGCAGGCCTCGGCGATCGCCACGAAGCGCTTGCGGTCGGTGGCATCGGCCGAAGGCACGGTCGCCAGCCCGGCACACGGCCGGCCGGCGAGGCGGCCGCGCAGGCGGTCTTCGAGCGCCCCCACGATGCGGTCGGCCAGCACCCGCGCGCCTTCGGCACCGGTGCCCGGCAGCAAGAACAGGAACACGCTGACCGAGAAACGCGCCAACACGTCGATGTCGCGACACTCGTTGAGGAACACGCCGGCGGCCTCGGCGAGCACCCCGCGGCGTTCGGCATCGGGCAGATCGGCAGCGAGGCCGAGGTCGAGCAGCAGCAGCGACAACGGTTGATGGAAGCGGTGTGCGCGCTTCCACTCCTCGTCGAGCTTCAGCGTGGCGTAGGGGCCGTCGAACAGGCCGGTCTCGGCGTCCTGCAACTGGGTCAGCAGCGAGTCTTCGCGCTCGAAGCGCATCAGCCGTTGTAGGCTGTTCTCCTCGCCGCTCTGCCCGGCGTCATCCTGCAGGCGACGCAGCAGGTCGTCGACGGACGGCCGCCGCGGCGTGCGCCCGCCGGTGTGCAGTTCGTCGGTCCGCAGACGCCGCTCGCCGGCGTCCCACGTCAACACGCCGTCGGCGAGGGTGAACCGAGCCAACTGCACGCCGATCGCGTCGTCGGCGTCGACCAGCACGTAGACGGCGACCCCAGGGCGCTGCTTCAGTGCGCGCACACCGGCGTAGGCGTGCCCGTGCGGCAGGCGGGCCTGTTCGCTGCGTTCGGCCTGCGGATCGACGACGACCACGTCGCCCTCATGAAGCGCGTCGAGGTCACCGGAGCCGATCGTCGCCGGCGCACCGCCGAACACCTCGGCCAGCGCGTCGCGCACCTCCGGCCGCGAACCGACCCAGAACCACCGTTCGAACTCAGCCATCCCGTGCCTCCAGTGCCGCCAGAACCTCGTCGGAGATCTCCTCGTTGCTGAAGACCTCCTGCACGTCGTCGTTGTCCTCGAGCGCGTCGATCAGGCGCAACAGCCGGGCGGCGACCTTGGCGTCGGCGACCTCCGTGCGTTGCGTCGGCACGCTCGCCAAGCCCGCTTCCCGGAACGTCACCCCGGCGTCGAGTAGGCCCTGGTTGACCTCGCCGAACGCGTTCGGCGCGCTCAGCACGACGAACGCGTCGCCGTCCTCGCCGAGATCGTCGGCGCCGACCTCGAGCACGATTTCGAGCAGCGCCTCCTCGGTCCAGTCGTCGCCGTCGGCGCGCTTCTTCGGCACGACCCAGCGCCCGCGGCGTTCGAACATCCAGCCGACGGCACCGCTCTGGCCGAGGTTGCCACCGTGCTTCTCGAGGATCATGCGCACATCCGCCGCCGTGCGATTGCGGTTGTCGGTCAGGATCTCGAGCATCAGCGCGACGCCGCCCGGGCCGTAGCCCTCGTAGACGATCTCCTCGAAGTTGCCGACGTTGCCTTCGCCGGTGCCCTTCTTGATCGCGCGCTCGATGCCCTCCTTCGGCATGCTCAACACCCGCGCCTTGTCGAGTGCGAGGCGCAACCTGGCGTTGGCATCGGGATCGCCGCCACCCTCTTTGGCGGCAACGGTGATCATGCGCGACAGCTTGGTGAACGTCTTCGCGCGCTTGGCGTCCACCCGATCCTTGCGGAAGCGGATGTTCGCGAACTTGGAGTGGCCTGCCATGCCGGGGGCGGCAGCGGCCGGATCAGCGCTTGCTGAACTGCGTCGAGCGACGCGCCTTGTGACGACCGTACTTCTTGCGCTCGACCTCGCGCGAGTCACGGGTCAGAAGGCCGTGCTCACGCAGCAGCGGTTCGAAGTTCTCGTTCTCGCGCCGCAGCGCGCGCGCGATGCCGAGGCTGGTCGCGCCGGCCTGGCCAGTGATGCCGCCGCCGTCGACGTTGACCCAGACGTCGTAGTTGTTGCGCGTCTCGGTCACCACCAACGGCTCCACCGCCGAACGGCGGGTGTCCTCGGTGACGAAGAAGTCGTTCACTTCCTTGCCGTTGACGACGAACTTGCCGGTGCCGGGCTTGATGCGCACGCGCGCCGTCGACGTCTTGCGGCGACCGGTGCCCCAGATGTACGGGTTGTTGACTGCCACGCTCTCGAGTTCCTTGTCTCTGTCAGGCCAATCGGGAAGGCATCACGACCTACGCCTCGAGCGGCGAGGGCTTCTGCGCCGCGTGCGGGTGCTCGGCGCCGCGGTAGACCTTGAGGCGGCTGATCATGCGGCGCGCGATGCGGTTCTTCGGCAACATGCGCCGCACGGCCAAGCGCACGACTTCCTCGGGAGCGCTGGCGAGGTAGTCGCCCAACTTCTTCTCGCGCAGGCCACCCGGGTGGCCGGTGTAGAAGGTGTAGACGCGCGTCTCGCCCTTGTTCCCCGAGATCTTGATCTTGTCGGCGTTGATGACGATGACGCCCTCGCCCACGAGGATGTGCGGCGTGTAATCCGGACGGTGCTTGCCCATCAGGATCGTCGCGATCCTGGTGGCCATGCGACCCAGGGTCTGGCCCGACGCATCGATCACGTGCCACGTGTTCATGGCTTCGTGGTTCTTCTCGGGGGTCGCGAAGGTGGTGTTCGTCATGGTCTGTCTACGCTCGACTGGCATCCCCGGCACGGCCGGGACACCGGAATAGGGGCGAACAGACTACCTGCTCGGCCGGCCGTGTCAACGCCGAACCGTCGCCAATGATCCGGCGCGAGGCCCCGCTCACACGACCCGGATGGTCATGGTGTTGGTCAGGCCCGCCTGCCGCACGGTGCCGGCGATCTGCACGATGCGGTCGCCGTCCTTGACCAGCCCCTCGCCGCGCATGATCCGGTCGCCGTCCAGGGTCAACTCGCGGCTGGTCCGCCCGGGGCGGATCTTCTTCGGGATCACCCCCCAGACCAGCGCCAACCGCTGCATCGTGCGCTGCGACGGGGTGAAGCCGACGATGTGCGTCGGCGGCCGCTCGCCGGCGAGCTGCAGCGCGGTCGAACCGGTCTCGGTGTAGCACGCGATCAGCCTGGCGCTGGTGTTGTAGGCAGCGTGCGCGGCGGCGCGCACGGTCGCCTCGGACGGGCTGATCGGCGGCTTCACCCGCCGCCGCCGGTCGTTCATCGACACGTAGGCCTCACGCTCGGCCGAACGCACGATCTTCTCCATGGTGCGAACCACGCGCACCGGGTGCTTGCCGGAGGCCGTCTCCCCCGACAGCATCACCGCCGACGTGCCGTCGTAGATCGCGTTGGCGACGTCGGACGCCTCGGCGCGCGTCGGCCGCGGGTTGACGATCATCGACTCCAGCATCTGGGTGGCGGTGATCACGGGTTTCCGGGCCTGGTTGGCCAAGGCGATGATGCGCTTCTGCACCTGCGGCACCGCCTCCGGCCCGATCTCGACGCCCATGTCGCCGCGCGCCACCATCAGCGCGTCGGCGACTTCGAGGATGCTGGCGAGGTTCTTGACCGCCTCGGGGCGTTCGATCTTGGCGACCACGTCGACCTCGCCCTTGCGCCTCTGGATGTGCCGACGCAGTTCGAGCACGTCCGACGCCTCGCGCACGAACGACAACGCGACGAAGTCGACCTCGGCCTCGAGCACGCAGGCGAGGTCGGCCAGGTCCTTCTTCGACAGGCAACTGGCCGAGACCTTCGTGCCGGGCAGGTTGATGCCCTTGGACTGGATCAGCATGCCGCCGTAGACGACGCGGGTGCGGATGCGCGGACCTTCGACCGCGGTCACCTTGACCTCGAGGTTGCCGTCGTCGAGCAGCACGCGCTCGCCGACGGAGACGTCCCGGGCGAGCCGCTCGTAGCCGGTGCCGACGTGCACGGTGCCGTCGTCGAGCATCTGCCCGATCACCCCCGGCGTCACGTCGATGACCAACGTGGCACCGCGCTTCAGGTAGATCGGCTCGGCGCCCTTCAGCTTGCCCACCCGGATCTTCGGCCCCTGCAGGTCGGCCAGGATGCCGACGGCGCAGTTCAGGCGCCTGGCGATCCGGCGCACCAGAGGCACCGTGCGCCGGACCCAGTCGTGGCTGGCGTGTGCACAGTTGATGCGGAACACGTCGACGCCGACGCGGATCAGCTCTTCGATCTGTTCGGCGCTCTGCGAGGCGGGGCCGAGGGTGGCGACGATCTTGGTGCGGTTGTGCCAGGCCATGTGGAAGGGGTGGGGCTTGCGCTCTTGTAGCGCGGCATCGCGCGATTCCCACCTTCAGACATCCAGATGGGCCTTCAGACATCCAGACGGGGACGGCGACCGTCGCGGCCGTCAGCTACCGAACGTCGCCCGGGCCTTCTCCCACCACTGCAACCACTTGTCTGCGGCCCGACCGCGCGCGTCCTTCGACGCCGACGCATCGAACGGGATCTTCTGCCCGGTCAGCTCCCGCAGCGAGCGCCACGCGGTGTCGCAGACACTCTCGTCGTCGTCGCGCAACGCCTCGATCAGCACGTCGACCGCCTCGGGGCGACGGAACTCGCGCAACCCTTCGACGGTCAGCCGGCGCACGAACCCGTCGGGATCCTTGGCGAGTGGCAACACGTGCTCGAGCACTTTGGGCTCCTTGCTCTCGATCAGTAGGTCGACCGCTTCGAAGCGCACGGCCGGATCGGCGGCGGTCAGCCTGGCGACCTGCTTGGCCAACTCGGCCGGCAGGTCCACCGCGGCCGGTTCCGGCTTCGACGTCGCGGGCGGTTGCTCGGCGCTGGCGGCGGCCGGAACCGCTGACAGCTCGCGGCGCACGCCCTCGATCACCGCCTCGGTGCGCTGGTGGCGGCTGCGCAGATCCTCGAACAGCGGTCGGTAGTCGACGATGCGATCGGAGGCAGCCCGCACCTCACCGCGCACGGCGTTGATCTCCCCGGCGAGCAGGGCGGCGCGCTGGTCGCCGTCCTTGCGCACCGCGGCCAGCTCGTCGGCGATCGCCGCGAGCTGCTGCCGCGCCTCGGCGAGGTCGGCCTTGGTGGCGACGTCCTCGACCTTCAGCGAAACGCCCATCAGCACCTCGCTGTCGGAGCGCTGGCGTTCCCCGGCGTCGGTGGCGGCCGCGCGGATGGCGGCTTCGAGGCGCGACATCCGCGCATCGAGGAAGATCACGCTGCCGGCGAGCGCGGCGAGCAGCACGACGGCGACGGTCAACAGCCGGCCGCCATCACCGCCCCGTCCGCCGCCGGCACCGGTGCCGACGCCATCACCGGCCTTCGGAGCGCCTCCCCCGGCCCGGCCGCCGGCACGCAACGCCGCAAGACAACAGACCCCGACCGTCTTGCCTTCGTGCCGCACCGCCGCGCCGGCCGCGAGGTCCGCCGCCGGCACGGACGTCCCACACAGTTCGCAGAAGGAGACTTCGACCTCTTGCTCTTGCATGCCTGGTCCTCTTCGACCCGGATCGTGGGCCGCACGGGTCCATAGTCGCGAACTCCGGCCGCGAAACCAACTTCGAGCGAGAATCCCGCAACGCCGGGCGCCCGCGGCAAGACCCGGCGTGCGGGCTCCGCGTCAGGCGGGAAATGCGCGGGTCCCGCCGGCCACGCGCCGGGATCGGAAGAGCG
>DRKG01000270.1 GCA_011051855.1 bacterium
CCGGTGTTCAACCGGCTGATGCTGGTGCCGCCGGGCTCGGGCCGGGAGCCGGCCAGCAACAGCGAGCCGAGCGAACTGGGACTCACCTATGACAACTTGGTGGCTCTGGTCGGCCGCACCGGCCGCGCCGTGACCGTGCTGCGACCGACCGGCACGATGGAGGTCGACAACCAGCGCATCGACGTGGTCACCGAGGGCGAGTTCCTCGAGCAGGGGGCTCGGGTGCGCGTGCTCTACGTGCAGGGCAACCGGGTCGTGGTCGCGCGCGACGGCGAAGCTGCCGTCGGTGACCGGCGCGCCGGCGAGAACGGCAGCGTCGGTGTCGTCGTGCTGCTGTGCATCCTGGGCCTCGCGCTGGTCTTCGCCGAAGTCATCTTCGTGTCGATGGGCGTGCTCGGCATCGCCGCCGCGGGTTGTCTGCTCGGCGCGATCTTCGTCGCGTTCCAGCAATCGATGGCGTTCGGCATCGGCATGTCGATCTTCGAGGCGCTGGCGGCACCGGCGGTGCTGTTGCTGTCGTTCCGCATCCTGCCGAAGACTCCGTTCGGCCGCCGCCTGATCCTGACCGGGCCGCCGACCGACGGCACCGCCGCCGCCGCCGACCACAGCCTCGACGATCTCGTCGGCCGGCGCGGCACCACGTTGAGCGCGCTGCGGCCGGCTGGCTTCGCCCGCATCGAGGGCCGCAAGGTCGACGTCGTCACCCGCGGCGAGATGCTGCCCAAGGACTGCGCCGTCGAGGTGCTCGAGGTGTCGGGCAACCGCGTCGTCGTCGGTCGCGTTCGCACCTCGGCCGGTGCCACCGGTTCGAGCTGATCGTTTTCCCCTTCCATTCCTTCTCAGCCGTCACCACAGAGACTCATGTTCGCGCAATCCTTCTTCCGCACCGACAACTTCTGGGCGTGGGTGCTCGTCGGCGTCCTGCTGTTCGCCGTCATCCTGGTCCTGATCCTGCTGAAGTTCATCAACCTGTGGGTGCAGGCCTACATGTCGGGCACCCGCATCGGTCTGTTCCAACTGGTGGGCATGTCGCTGCGCAAGGTCAACCCGACGGTGATCGTGCGCGGTGCGATCTCGGCCACACAGGCCGGCCTGCCGCTGAACACGCGCGACCTCGAGGCGCACTACCTCGCGGGGGGGCGGGTGCTCAACGTCGTGCAGGCGTTGATCGCCGCCGACCGGGCGCAACTCAACTTGGACTTCCGTCAGGCCGCGGCGATCGACCTGGCTGGCCGCGACGTGCTCGACGCGGTGCAGACTTGCGTCAACCCGAAGGTCATCGATTGTCCGCAGAACGCCAAGGTGGCGGCGATGGCGATGGACGGCATCCAGGTGATGGCCAAAGCACGCGTGACCGTGCGCACGAACATCCAGCGCCTGGTCGGTGGCGCCACCGAGGAGACCATCATCGCGCGCGTCGGCGAGGGCATCGTGTCGACGATCGGTTCGTCGCAGTCGCACAAGCAAGTGCTCGAAAACCCCGACCGGATCTCGAAGGGTGTGCTCGAGAAGGGGCTCGACGCGGGCACCGCGTTCGAGATCCTGTCGATCGACATCGCCGACGTCGACATCGGCGACAACATCGGTGCGCGTCTGCAGGCCGACCAGGCCGAGGCCGACAAGCGCGTCGCGCAGGCTGCGGCGGAATCGCGGCGTGCGATGGCGGTGGCCGCCGAGCAGGAGAACATCGCCGAGATCGCGGCCAACCGCGCCAAGCTGGTGTTGGCCGAGGCCGAGGTGCCCAAGGCGATGGCCGAGGCGTTCCGCAGCGGCAACCTGGGCGTGCTCGACTACCAGAAGATCAAGAACATCGAGGCCGATACGCGCATGCGCCGGGGCATCGCCGCGGGTGAAGAGGCGCACCTCGAGAACGAAGAAGACCGCAAGAAGATGCCGGGGCAGGAGTAGCCCGTGGATCGGCTCCTCGAGCTCCTGTTCCGCAATCCGGTCCTGGTGTTCCTGGTCGGTGCGTGGGTGGTCGGCATGATCAGCAACGCGGCCAAGGTGCAGCGGCGGCGGCGGGAGCGGGAGCAGGCAAAGACGCGGCCTCAGCCGATGCCCGACCGCGCGGATCCGCCGGGCCCGCCGGCCTCGGCGCGCCCGTCGGGCGGTCGCGCGGCACCGGGAAAGGTGCAGACCCCGGAGGAGATCGCGCGCGAGATGCGGCGCATCCTCGGGCTCGAGCGCGACCCCCAGCCGCAGAAGCCCCAGCCGCAGAAACCCCAGCCGGTCCTGGTCGAAGCGAAGCCGGTCTCGCCGCAGGACCGCAGCCTCGACCTGCACGAGGCTTCGCGGGTCGGCGCGAGCATGCGGGCCCGACATCTGCGCGAGAGCCGCGTCGGCAAGCCGAGCGAGAGTCGCGGCGCCGTCGGCGATCTCGGTGGCCGCACGGTGGCCCGCCGGCGCAGCGCCGCCCACGGCAGTCGCTACGCGCTCGACGATCTGCGCAAGGCGATCGTGCTGAGCGAGATCCTGGCGCAGCCGGTCTCCCTGCGCCCGTTCGAGGATCGCCTGCCGTAGGCCGCCGGCACTCAGCGGCGCAGCGGCGCGGCGGGCTTGGCCGGCATGCGCCCGCGGCGGTCGGTCTTCTTGAACGCGCGCCACAGATCCTCGTCGACCAGCGGCCGTTCGTCGCTCTGCGCCAGCGTGAACGCGATGTCGTAGACGTAGCGCGCGACCCGCAGCAGCTTGGGGTATTCGATCTTGTCCGGCGTGTCGCTGGTCTGGTGGTAGTCCTTGTGGATGCCGGTGAAGAAGAACGCGATCGGCACGCCCTGGTAGGCGAAGTTGGCGTGGTCGCTGCGCGTGAACAGGCTTTCCTGGTCGAACTCGATGTCGAAGCCGGCGGTCTGGTTGCGCTCCATGCAGGTTTCGTGCAGGGCCTGCGACAGCTTCCTGGTGCCGACGAGGTGCAGGACGTTCTTGTTGTCGGCGGCGGTCTCGCCGCGGTTGACCAGGCGGCCGCCGTCGCGTGACTCCTCCTCGCTGCGTCCGATCATGTCCATCTGCAGCTCGGCCGCGATCGACTCCAGCGGGATCGGGCAGTTCTCGACGAAGTAGCGCGAGCCGAGCAGGCCCATCTCCTCGCCGGCGAAGCACACGAACAGGATGCTGCGGCGCGGCTTGATCGGGTTGTTGGCGAACATCTGCGCGATCGCCAGCACCCCGGTGGTGCCCGAACCGTCGTCGTCGGCGCCCGGGAACATGCGTCCGCCGCGCGTGCCGAGGTGGTCGAGGTGGCTGCCGATGACGATGTATTCGTCCGCGAGCTGCGGGTCGCTGCCGGGCAGCACGGCGAATACGTTCATCGCCGGCGCGTCCTCGCTCTCGACGTCGATCTCGATGTGCGCCCGAAGTCCGAGCGGCGTCGCCAGCGGCAGGTCCGACGGTTCGTCGC
>DRKG01000271.1 GCA_011051855.1 bacterium
GCGCGGGCGGAGTCGGTGCGGCCGGCCGACGCCTGGTTCGTGCTGCACGACGCCGACGGCCAGTCGGTCGGTTGGCTGCATTCGTCGATCACCGTCGCGGCGGACGGTCGATTCACGGTCAACGAAGAGTACGAGTTCGTCAACGGACGCCGCCGCTACCAGGTCACCGACCAGTGCGTCGCCACCAGCGACGGCCGCGCCCTGCGTTGCTACTTCCGTGAACGTGTCAGCGAGCCGACGCTTCGCGGCCAGATGGTGGGCGGCGACCGTGCGGCCGCAGCCGAACGCATCCGCGACGAACGCATCGTCGAGGCGGTCGTCGACGGCACCACGCTCAAGGTGTCGCACCTCGACGGTCGCGGCCGCAAGGATCGCGAACTGCCGTGGACACAGACGGCGACGTTTCCGCTGCTGGCGCGCACGATCGCGCGGCAGGCCAGGACCGTGGTCGGGCCGGTGACGATGTTCGACCCGGCCGGCGAACAACTGGTGGTGCACTGCGTCGACGGCACCGGTGCCCGTCAGATCATGATCGATGGCGAACGCCGCCGCGTCGGTGAGGTCGCCGAGACCACCGGCGGACGGCAGAACCGCGAGTGGGTCGATGCCGACCTCAACGTGCTGCGCCGCGAGCTGGCGGGCCCGTCGCTGGTGGCGGTCGCCAGCAGCGCCGAGAGCGCACGTTCGGCCGTCGGCGTCACGAGCATCCCGAGCGCCGTGCTCGCCGAGCGCGCCGGCCGCTTCGGTCTGTGGGTTCCGAGTCCGTCGTGGACCGCCGTCGCCGACCTGCCCGCGGGCCATATCGTGCTCGACAACCCCGCCCACGGCGCCCGGATCCGGCTGTCCCTGCTCGACCACCTCGAATCCGAGATCGCCGTCGAAACCGCCGCCGACGCGGTCGCCAACTGGCTTGCCCTGCTCGACCCGGAACTCGCGATCGACAGCCGCTTCGCGACCAGGGTGCGCGGCCGGCCGGCGGTGCGGTTGCTGGCCTCGGACCGGCACGGTCGGGAACGTGCCGCGATCGACGTGCTGCCGTCGGAGCACGGGTTCTTGGTGATCGTCTGCCGTGCGCCGGTGGCAGCCTGGGACGAGCTCGCGGGCGACTTCGCGTTCGTGCGCCGCACCCTCGAACTCGACGCGGCCTTGCTCAATCCCAAGCGCCAGGGCCCGCTCGCGAACGATCGCGGCGGCCGATTGCGGCCGCCCAGCGGACCGCTGCCGGTGCCGACGCCGGCACCGCGTGTCGGCGAACTGCGCCGGCGAAACGACGTACGTATCCCGAAGTGAGCGGTCCGGCTGCCGTTGGCGCCGCTCACCACTCGATGCCGAAGCCGCGCAGGGCGGCCGCCTGCAGGACGTCGCCCGCGTCGACGGCGTCGCGGTCGTCGAGGTCGGCGAGCGTGCGGGCGAGGCGCAGCAGGCGCACGCGGCCGCGCGGACTCTGCTGGTTCTGGCGCAGCACCTCGTCGAGCGTGTCCAGCGCGTCGTCGTCCGCCGCACAGGCCCGCTGGAGTTCGCGATCGAGCAGTCGGGCGTTGCTGACGAATGCCCCTCGCTGGCGATTGCGGTGCCGTTGCCGCTCGCGGGCGAGCAGCACGCGTTCGCGCAGGGCCGCGGTGGTGCCCGCCGGGTCGATGTCGGCACGTAGCTCGGTCGGGGTCAGCGCCGGCACCTCGACGCGCAGGTCGATGCGGTCGAGCAGCGGGCCGGACAGCCGGGCGCGATAGCGCGCCATCGCCGCCGGCGTGCACGTGCACGGGCGCTGGCGGTGGCCGCGGTAGCCGCACGGGCAAGGGTTCATCGCGGCAGTCAGCAGGAACTGCGCCGGCATCGTCACCGTGCGGTTGACGCGGCCGACGGTGACGGTGCCGTCCTCGAGCGGCTGTCGCAGCGCTTCGAGCACGTCGCGGCGGAACTCCGGCAGTTCGTCGAGGAACAACACCCCGTGGTGCGCCAGCGTGACCTCGCCGGGGCGCACGTCGGCCCCGCCGCCGAGCAGGCTGGCCGCCGAGCTGGTGTGGTGCGGGGCGCGCAGCGGCGGGCAGCGGTCGGGTGGCAGCGGCAGCCCCGCGACGGCATGGACTTGCAGCACCGCCAGCCGTTCGTCATCCAGAAGAGGCGGCAGGATGCCCGGCAGTCGCCGCAGCATCGCGCTCTTGCCGGTGCCCGGCGGGCCGGCGAACAGCAGGTTGTGGCCGCCGGCCGCGGCGACCGCGAGCGCCAGCTTGGGAGTCTGGTGGCCGCGCAGTTCGCCCAGATCGGGGACGGCCCTGGCCGGCGGCGGCGGTGGCAGCGGCGGCGGCGGTGGCAGCTCGCGGCGTCCGGCCAGCCAGAAGAGCGCATCGGCGAGCGTGCTCGCGCCGTGCAGATCGAGCCCGTCGACGACCGCGCAGGTGGCGGCGTCCGGCGGACTGCACAGCATCGCCACGGCCTCGTGTCGGCGGGCGGCGAGCGCCACGCTGACCGCGCCGCGCGCCGGCAGCACGTGGCCGCGCAGCGAGA
>DRKG01000272.1 GCA_011051855.1 bacterium
CGATCGGCCAGGTGATCGAGCAGGTGGCGGTCGACGTCAACCTGCCGCGAGCGCGCTGCACGCTGCGCGGCGAGCGCGATGCAAAGGTCGATGCCGATGCGCTCGGGCGGGTGCTCGCCAACCTGCTGCGCAACGCGCTGGAAGCGTCGCCGTCGGCGCGGGTCACGATCGACGCTCGCGTGGTGCGCGGCGAACTCGAACTGGTCGTGCAGGACGATGGTCCGGGGATCACGGGCGAACTCGCGGACAGAGTGTTCGAGCCGTTCGTGTCGAGCAAGCAGAAGGGCACGGGGCTTGGCCTGGCGTTGAGCGCGCGGGTGCTGTCGTTCCTCGGCGGCGGGCTCGAACTGCTGAACCCCGGCGAACCCGGTGCGCGCTTTCGCGTGCGAGTGCCGATCGTCGCGAGCGACGACGGGGAGGCGGAGGCGACGGCATGAGCCGACGGGACCGTGTGCTGCTGGCCGACGATGAGGAGCTGTCGCGCGACTTCCTGCGCGAGGCGCTGACGTCGTTCGGTTGTGAAGTGACGGCGGTGGTCGATGGCCAGCAGGCGATCGAAGCGCTGGCCGTGCAGGACTTCGACTTCGTCGTGACCGATCTGCGCATGCCGAACGCCGATGGCATGGCGGTCCTGGAAGCCAGCAAGGCCTCGGATGTCGATCGCCCGGTCGTGTTGGTGACCGCCCACGGCACCATGCACATCGCCGTCGAGGCGATGCGTGAAGGTGCCGCGGACGTGCTCGAGAAGCCGGTTGCGCTGGATACGCTCGAAGTGCTCCTGGAGCGCGTGCGGGCCCGACGGCGGCTGATGCGCGAGAACACGTTCCTGCGTGAACAGGCGGTCGGCGGCGACATGGTGGTCGTGTCGCGCGCGTTGCTCGACGTCGTCGAGATGGTCGATCGCGTGGCGCAGAGTCGCGCGACGGTGTTGGTGCGTGGCGAGAGCGGCACCGGCAAGGAACGCATCGCAGCGCTCGTGCACAGGCGCAGCGACCGCGCCCACCGGGCGTTCGTGAAGCTCAACTGCGCGGCGGTGCCGGAGAACCTGCTCGAGAGCGAACTGTTCGGCCACGAGGCAGGCGCGTTCACCGGCGCCAACCGGCGTCGCGAGGGGCGCTTCGAGCTGGCCGACGGCGGCACGCTGTTCCTCGATGAGGTCGGCGAGATGTCCGCCGGCATGCAGGCGAAGCTGCTGCGCGTGTTGCAGGAGGGTGAGTTCGAGCGGGTCGGCGGCAACGAGACGCAGACCGTCGACGTGCGCGTGGTGGCCGCCACCAACCGCGACCTCGAAGCGGAGGTTGCCGCGGGGCGGTTTCGCGGCGATCTGTTCTACCGACTGAACGTCGTGCCTGTCTGGCTGCCGCCGTTGCGCGAACGGCCCGAGGACATCGTGCCGCTGGCGCGCCACTTCCTCCGTCCGGGTGCACGGTTCACGCCGGCGGCGGAGGAGCTGTTGCGGCGGTGGCCGTGGCCGGGCAACGTGCGCGAACTGCAGAACCTCGTGCAGCGGGTCGGGCTCTTGTGCGAAGGCGATACCGTCGACGCGAAGTTGGTAGAGCAGTGGCTCGCTCCCGGCGGCGGGGCTCCGGCCGAGCGCACGGTCGTGTTGCAGCCGGCGGATCCGTTCGGCGCGTTGGTCGGTCGCCGTCTCGCCGATGTCGAACGCGAGCTGATCCACCGCACGCTCGAGCGCTGTGACGGCAATCGCCGCCGCACTGCCCAGATGCTCGGCATCGGCGTGCGCACGTTGTTCAACAAACTGAAGGAACCCGCCATCGCGGGCGGCAAGTGAACGCATGGCATCGCGATCAGTCGTCCGCCGCCGGCCATCGCGCCGGGCCCCCCGCCCGACGGGCCTGCTGTCCGGCCGCCGCACCGGTGCGCGCCGCAGCGTGTCGATTCTGTGTGCGGCGATCAACCGCGCGCTCGAGCGGCTGCCGTTCACGCGCTGGCTGCACCGCCGGATCCAGAACGGCCTGCAGATGCCCGAACTCGAACTTGGCGTGCCGGCCGGCTGCGAGGCGCTCGACGGCCTGCGCATCGCGTTCGTCTCCGACGTGCACGCCGGCAGCTTCCTGAACGAGGACGACCTCTGCGCGATCTTCCGGCGTGTGCAGGCACAGGCGCCCGACCTGGTTCTGTTCGGCGGCGACCTGATCAACACGCGCGAGCGCGAGATCCTGCTGTTCCGGCGCCCGCTCGCCGAGCTGCGGCCGCGCTACGGGATGTTCGCGGTGCCGGGCAACCACGATCACTTCTTCGGACCCGACATCACTCTGTGGCGCAGCTTCCTCGAAGAGAACGGAGTCCGGGTGCTGTGCAATGACGGCGTCCGCATCGAGCATCGGCAGCGTTCGCTGTGGCTGTGTGGTGTCGACGATCTGACCGAGGGCGAACCGGACCTGCGCCGCGCGCTCGCCGGGCGTCGCGAGCGCGAAATGGCGATCCTGCTCAGCCATCACCCGGACTTCTTCTTCGAAGCGGCGGCCGTCGATGTCGACCTGCAACTGTCGGGGCACACGCACGGCGGCCAGATCCGCGTGGGTGGCAAAGCGCCGCTGCACCACAGCAAGTTCGGTTACGAACAGGGTTGGTTCCGCGAAGGCCGCAGTCACCTCTACGTCGGTCGCGGCGTCGGCGTGACGCTCCTGCCGATCCGCATCGATGCGCCGCCGGAGATCCCGATGGTGACGTTGCGCTGCGCGCCCCGGCACGATGGCGAGCGGGCGCGCCGGGATGCGCCCGCCGTGGCGTGCGAGACCTGAGTTGGGCTCCCGGGCGTCGCGGGCTATGGTGTTCGTCCGCATGCAGACGCAACAGCACGTCGTCCGGCGGTTGCGCGACCTCGGCGGCGGCTCCTTCGCCCTAGAGGTCGACGGTCCGTTTGCGCCGACCGAAGCCGGGCAGTTCTTCATGCTGCGCACGGCAGAACGCTGGCCGGTGCAGTTGCCGCGACCGCTGTCGATCTACGACCTCGCGCCGGATCGCTCGTGGGGCAGCTTCCTGATCAAGCCGATCGGGCCCGGCACCCGGGCGCTCTGCGACCTGCGGGCGGGCGAAGGCGTCGTCGTGACCGGCCCGCTCGGGAAACCGTTTCCGGCGGGAGTCGAGAACCCGGTTTGCGTCGCCGGGGGCGTCGGATTGGCACCGTTCCTGCTGCTGGCGCGGCGTCGCCACGCTGCCGGAGGCCGGCTGCGATTGCTGTTCGGCGGGCGGGATCGCGCGTCGCTGGCGGGCATCGAGGACTTCGAGCCGATCGCCGACGTGCACGCGTCGACGGACGACGGCAGCCGCGGCCATCCCGGCCTGGTCACCGACCTGCTCGAAGGCCTGTGCGAACGCGGACTCGTCGCCGCCGGCGAGACGGTGTTCTGCTGTGGCCCGGATCCGATGATGCACGCGGTCGCCAAGCTGTGTGCGGCACGCGGCCTGCACTGCTACCTGAGCCTCGAAACCTACATGGCCTGCGGGTACGGCGTCTGCAACGGCTGCACGGTTGCGGTGCGCGGCGAACGCTTCGGCGAGTGGCCGTATTCGAAGACCTGCGTCGATGGGCCGGTCTACGCGGCGCACGAGCTGAAGATGACCTGACGATCCGGGCCCTCCATGTATGGACCGTGTCAGGGCCGCTTCGCTCCGAACCACGCGCCGATCACGCAGCCGCACACGATGGTGAATGGCGTCCAGAAACCGCTCTGCGCGAGCGTTGCGCTGAGCAGCGTTTCGGCCATATCGCGTTCGATGCCGGTCGGGCCGAACTTGGTGTAGTGCGTGTCCCAACCTTGCTGTTTGGCCAGCCAGGTGATGCCGACGACGAGCGCGCGGGAGGGGGCTGCGTAGAGCAGCAGAGTCCACGCCAATCGCGGCCACAGCACGGCCACGCCGGCCAGAACTGGGGGCGGGACCCTTCCCGGCGCAAGCGCAACCCGAACCAGCCGCCGAAGACGAACGGCAGCCACGAGATGCCGAGCGGATGCAGCGCGCCCCCGGAACGGGGCGGTGCCCAGCCCTGCACTTCGGCGAGCAGGCGTGCGCCGCTGATCAGGGCGGTGATCAGGACGGGGACCAGGATGAGGCGCAGGTTGTTCATGAAGTCATCCGGGGATGCGTCACGGGTGGCATCACTGCCGGTCGATCGCGCGCAGGGGAAACATCTTCGATGGCACGTGTTCGCGCGCGAGGATCGCCTGCAGGCGCCGCACCACGCGCGGGTGGCTGGCCGCGAGGTCGTGCTCCTCGCGCGGGTCGGCGTCGAGGTCGTAGAGTTCGGTGATCGGTCGTTTGTGCAGCTTGCGTCGCAGCAGCTTGTGACGTCCGACCCAGACGGCCTGCCAGCCGCCGTAGCCAGCGAACTCGCGATACAGGAACGGGCGCGCCGCCTGCTGCTCGCCGCGCAGCGTCGCGGCGAAGCTGATGCCGTCTGTCGGTGCCGACGGCTCGCAGCCGCACAGCTCGGCCAGAGTCGGCAGCCAGTCCTCGAAACCGGTGATGCGCGCGCTCTCGCTGCCGGCGGGCACGTGCCCCGGCCAGCGCACGATCGCCGGCACCCGGACACCGCCTTCGTACATCGAGCCCTTGCGGCCGCGCAGCCCGCCACAAGAGTCGAAGAAGTCGACGTCGGTGCCGCCGATCGGGCTGTGGGTCGCGCCGTTGTCCGACGTGAACACCACGATCGTGTCGTCGGCGAGGTTGTATTCGTCGAGCAGGTCGAGCAGTTCACCGACCGAGCGGTCCAACCGCGTGATCATCGCGGCGTAGGCGGCGCGCGGTTGGAAGTGGGGTGTATAGCCTTTGCCGCCCGGATACGGCGTTTCCTCGAAAGCACCTTCGTAGGCGCGCAGTTCCGCCGGTGGGATCTGCAGCGCCAGGTGTGGGATCACCGACGGGTAGTAGAGGAAGAACGGTCGGTTCTTGTTGTCCGAGAGGAACTGCTTCGCCGCCCGCAGGATGTGGTCGGGGGCGTAGTCGCTGCCGATGAAGCGCGCGTAGCTGCGCGGGTCGTTCGGATCCTCGCCCTTGCCGAGGCGGCCGTGCCCGGGAATCGCCGGGTGGTTCGCCAGCGGCACACGCCGGCGGTCGCTCCACAAGTAGTCGGGGTAGTAGGAGTGCGCGTGGCGCTGGCAGTTGTAGCCGAAGAAGCGGTCGAAGCCGCGTTCGAGCGGGTCGGCGTGGGATCCCGGCGGGCCGAGGCCCCACTTGCCGAACGCGCCGGTGCGGTAACCCGCGGCGTGCAGCAGTTCGCTCATCATCGGCTCGCTCGCCGGCAGCGGCCACTGGCCTTCGGGCTTGTGCTCCTTGTTGTTGCGCACGGCCGCGTGGCCGGGATGTCGGCCGGTCAGCAACACGCAGCGCGACGGGGCACACACCGGCGAACCGCTGTAGTGCCGGGTCAGACGCATGCCCTGGCGGGCGAGTTCGTCCAGGCGCGGCGTGCGGATCCTGGTTTGGCCGAAGCTGCCGAGTTCGCCGTAGCCGAGGTCGTCGGCCAGCACGAACAAGACGTTCGGTTGGCGGCGGCGGGTCGGCGGATCGCCGTCGAGGTCGGCGAGGAATCCGAGCCCCGAGCCCTTCGCCCGTTCTGCGCCGGTCGATGGCTTCTCGGTCTGTTGGCCCAAGGCGCCACCGGCAAGCGACGCCGCGGTGGCGAGTGCGAGTGCGGAGATGAGTATGCGTCGCATGACCGCGATCCTATCGCGGACCATGTAGGAACCGGCAGCCCGGGCACGTGCTTCCGCAGGTCGGAGTCGCCATTCGTGCGCTCCGTCTTATCATGAAGCCGTGTCGGTCGTGAGGCGGGGGTTCTGGTCGGCGGCGTTGGTGGCGATCGCCGTGATGGGTTTCCAAACCTGCCGGCGTGCGCTCCGCCCCGAGGGCTATGACCTGACCGCCTACACCGACGCGGGCGCGGCGGCGCTGCACGGGGTGTCTCCGTATGGCATGGACGTGACGTTCCCGTATCTGTACTCGCCGTGTCTTGCGTGCTTGATGGCGCCGTGGTCGTGGTTGCCGGCAGTCGTGGCGGCGTTGCTGTGGTACGGACTGAGCGTGTTCGCGGTCGTCTGGGTGGTGCGATGCGTGCGCCCCTGGCTGCCGCCGGCCGATGGACACAAGGCGTCGCTGCTGGCGGTCGCACTGGTGGCATTCGGCCTGTTTCGGCTTGTGCACAGCAACCTGCTCAACGGACAGATCAACCTGATCTTGGTCGCGATGTGCGTTGCGTCGTTCGAGGCGGAACGTCGTGATCGGGCCGTGCTGGCGGGTTTCTGGTTGGCTTTGGCCGTGCAC
>DRKG01000273.1 GCA_011051855.1 bacterium
CACGGGTTTGCCGAGCCGGTCCTTGCTGACTTCCGGGTGCCAGTGGGTGCGGCCGCTCCACACGACCCAGTCGGGATGCTTCGCGGGGTCGACCGGGCTCGCATCGCGTTCGAAGAAGTGCACCGGCCGGCAGGCTTCCTGCAGCACCGACGCCTCGACCTCGAGCAGCATCGACGGGATCCCGCTCCACGCCACCGGCGACAGCTTGCAGACGCCGAAGTCTTCTTGGTCGCCGGTCTGGCCGGCCATGCGCTGCAGGCCGTGCGGGCCGACGCCGAACGGGTCGCCGCCCGGTCGCTCGCGGCGCACGAACGTGCGGTGGCGCCGGGCGAAGTGGTTGCGCAGGCCGTCTTTGGCGAGCCAGGGCGGCGGTGGCGCGACCTCGCCGAACGGCCCGAACGCGCCGGTCGCCCGCCAACTGGTGGCCGCGAGCAGCGGGACCGTGGCGACCGCGCGCAGGGTTTCGTCGGCGAGACGGTCGCCGTCCGGCGGCGGGATCATCACCCCCGTGCGACGGATGCCTTGCCCGTCGCCGATCGCCTCGTTGCGCAGCAGCACCGTGCGGCTGCCGTAGGCGGTGAGGCGCTGCTCGACGCCGTGGTAGCCGGCGTGGCGCAGCACGATGCCCATGCCGCGGCATTCGACCGCGAGTTCGGTGACGTCGCACTGCATCGCCGGCTGGTCGGGATCGGAACAGAACACCGCCAGAGTGACGTCGGCGTGGCGGCATTCGCGCCAGGCGGTGACGATCAGTTCGGCGACCAAGCCGCTCTGGCCGAGGCGCGCGCGGCGCAGCTCGACCCGGCGCATCGCGTTGCGCTCGAGTTCGCGCACCGGCCGCGGCTCGGCGCGCACGACCTGGTCACCGCGGCGCACGACGAACGTGACCTTCGCCGTCGGCATTTCCGGCGGGGGGGTGTCGACGGTGGCATCCCCCGCCAGCAGCGCGAGCCGGACTTCGCTGAGGCGCTCGATCGTCACCTCGAACATCGCCAGCGCCTGCCGCCACGAACCGTCCGGCCAGCGAGCCCCGAACGGTTGCCAGACGGTCGGGCGATCATCCACGGTCAGCCGCGGCGTCGTCTTGGCGACGCCCGGCCGGAACGGCACCACCACGCTCGCCACCTGGTGCCGCCGGAACGGGGCCAGGTTCTGCAGCACGACGACGCGACGGTCTTGGGCGGCTGCGGTTGCGGGTGCCAGGGTTGCCGCCAGCGCCAGCAAGGCGGCGCGCAGGGTCGATTGCCGGAGGCCATGCATGCGCTGAGATCATCGCTTACCGTGCCCGCGATGCGACCCCTCGCCGCTCCGATGTTTCTGGCAACGTTCGCGTGCGGCCTGCTCGCCGCGCAGGACCGCGCGACCTTGCCCGTGCGCGAGGACGAGCTGGCTCGGTGTGCGGTCGCCGAACTGCACCGCATCGCCGACGCGCTGCAGGCGGAGAAGCAGCATCTGCGGGCGCTGGAACTGCGGCGCGAGATCTGGATGGACTACGACGGGGACGACGAGCGCGCGCGCCGCCGGACGGGCTTCGTCAAGGTCGGCAGCCTGTGGCGCAGGGATCCCGACGCGTTGCTTCTCGACCGGAACCTGAAGGGCAAGGCCAGCAGGATCCGCCGCATCGATCGCGACTGGCAAAAGGTCGCCAGGCAGCTCGTGACGGAACATCGCGCCTTGGCCGAGGCGTGGACGAGGCTCGGCGAGCCGCAGCGGGCGGCGAAGCACTGGCGCCGGGTGCTGCGCTTTCGACCCGGCGACCGCGCCGCGACCGAAGCGTTGGCGATCCGCGAGTTCGAGGGCTTTGCCGGCACCGCACACGAGTTGCGCATGCTGCGTCGAGGTCGCGCGATCCACCTCGCCTGTGATTGGTTGCGCCGCACGCAGTTCCCGGTGCAGGAGCTCACCGGCCGGCGCCTGCCGCTGCTCGAAGCCGCCGGCCTGCCACACCAGGGCGTGCAGTCGGAGTTCTTCAAGGTGTGGGGCACCCTGCCGGTCGAGTCGTTGACGACGATCGCGATGGACTGCGAACGTGCGTTGCTGCTCGTGCAGACGTTGCTCGGCGTGTCGACCGGTGAGGTGTTCCATCCCAAGCGCATCCGCAACCTGGTGTTCGTCGGGGGGCAGGGCGAATACGCCGCGGTCATCGACGTGTGTAAGAGCCAGTTCACGCCCGATCGCCTGGCGTTCCTGCGCGATGTCGTCGACATGTGCTTTCTGCAGCACGGTGGCGAGTCGCTGCGTGTGCACAAATCGGACCTGGGTATGGACGTCTGTCGCGACATCGCCGTGCGCGGGGTCGTGCAGGACGCGCTCGGTGTCGATACCGAGGGGCTGTGGGAGGGGGTCGGCCACATGGCGTGCGGCTTCCTGTTCGGCCGCAGCTTGACCTTCCTGCAGGAGCAACTGCACGAGCGCACCTCCGCCGGCCACACGCCGACGCGGCTGGCGCCCGATCTCGAGGTGTGGATGCAGATCGCGCAGGAATCGGCGTGGGCCAAGAGCGACACCCGCACCAGCGAACTCGTGCTCCTGAAGGCCGCGAAGTTCACCAGCGAGCAGCGGGTCAAGGCGTGGGCGATTTGCCATTACTTGGCGCACTGGCGGCCCGAGCTGATCCTCGAACTCGACGCGTGCGCGATCGAGGGGGTGCGCACGCCGCCGGACGTCGAAGCCGAGTTCCTGCGCCGGGTCGGCTACGCGCTGCCGAAGATCGACCAGGACTGGCGCACGTTTTGGTCGCGCGGAGCCGAGCTGCGGGCGGCGATGGTGCGCGATCCGCTGCCCAACCAGAAGAGCAAGCAACGCAAGGCGATCGAGCGCTCCCGCGCGTTGGTGGACGCGCTCAATGCGGCGCGCGCGGCGGCGCGGGTCGGTCCGGTCGGTTACTACCTCGATGCGTCGCCCGACTTCTTCGCGGTGCGGCGCTACGAGAAGGAGCTGGCCCGGGCCCGCAAGGAGCAGGCGAAGCGCGACCGGTTGGCCAAGAAGGGGCGCAAGGTCGAGCCGGTGGAGTTCCCGGCCCTGCCGCCGGCGGTCGGAGTCACGGTGCTGTGGTCGCCGCTCGACACGCCCGCGGAGGCGGTGCGCTCGTGGTTCGCGGATCCGCGGCAGCGCGACCGGTTGCTGGCTCCCGGGCGCGATCTGGTCGCGGTGCCGTCCGACGCGGGAGGCTTTCTGCTCGGCATTGCGATGCCGGCGGCGAGCACCGTGCGCGGGGATCCGCTCGCGTGGCCGCGCGACGGGCAGACCGACGTGCCCGCCCTGCCGCCGAGTCTGCACTTCGCCCGCGAGATGAAACCGGCCGAACTGCAGCAGGTCGGTTGCCAGGTATTCGCCGGCAACCTGCCGGTCGACGGCGAACTCGTGCACCATCCCGATCTCGGTTGCGTCGCGTTCGTGCCGCAGAAGCCGTTGCCGGGCGGCCAGCGCATCGAAGTCCGTTGGCTGGTGCCGCAGGCGCTGCTCGGCGACGACCGCCGGTTCGGAACCGTGACCTACACCACGCGATGACGCGCTTACTGGGAGGGGGCGTACTGAACCGGGTACAAAAAACAACCTCGGCGGCTGCGGTGCGCGGACGAACGGAGGGGCTGTCCGTTCGCCGTGGTGCACGATGGCTGCGCGCCCGATCGGGCGTTCTTCCCGGTGAGGTTGTTGTTTGAACCGGGTTCGGTACTAGATGGCGGGCCAGAGGTCGGCGTGGCCGTAGCCTTTGAGTTCGCGCAGGGGAACGCCGAAGCGTCGGGCGAGCTCGCGGGCGCCGTCGATGGGCAGGGTGTCGTCTGCGGTTCCGTGGGCGATGGTCACCGGGCAGGTGACGCGCTCGGCGACGGACAGGCACTCGTAGACGTCGCTCTTGCGGAATCGGCCGAACGTGCCGAACGGGCGCACCGGGATCTGGAGTCCAGTTGCCAGCAGCACCAGGCGGGCGGGTGGGGTGCCGGCGTCGCACAGCTCGGCCGCGAGGTGGGGGGCGAGCATGGAACCGAGTGAATAGCCCCAGATCTCGATGCGGTCGGGTGTCGCGCCGAGTTCGAGCAGCCTGCGCCATTGCGGGCGCAGGTCGCGGCGCAACGCCGCTGGCGATGGCGTGCCGCCCGAGGCGTCGAAGCCGCGGTAGGCCCACACCGCAAGGCCGACGTCGTCGTCGCCGCGCAGGCCGTCGAGCACCGAGCGGAAGCCTTGCAGCAGCCACGCCGAGTTGCCGGGCACGAACAGGATCCAGCGGGCGTCGGCGGCCTTGGGCCGGCGGACGAGGCCGACGAGTTCGATGCCGTCGGCGACCGCGAGTCGGTCGACGGCCCAGCCGCCGGTAGCCAGTGCTTCGACCTCGGCCAGCGAATGTCGCCCGATCCAGTAGGCAAACCGGTGCATCCGGCCGGCGACGATCCAGGCGATCGGCAGGGCGGCGAGTGCGCCGAGTGTCAGCAGCAGGCGGGGTTTCACGAACGGCAGACTACGCACTTCGCCGCGGCCGCGAGGGGTTATCTTCCTTGGCATCGGCCCTTCGCCGTATCGGGATGGGCTTTGTGCCGCATCGCGCCGTCTGCGCCCTCTTCGGTATCAAGCAGCGGTCCCGCGCCTTTCGATCCAAGAACATGGTGTCTCCACTCGCCGCCGCCTTCATCGGCTCGGATACCCTCCTCCTGCAGTGCCTCGATGCGTGGCGCGAGCGCGGCCATC
>DRKG01000274.1 GCA_011051855.1 bacterium
CAGCGAACGGTCGATCGCCAGCGGCGCGAATCCGAACGGCAACGTCGGGCCGTCGAGCGATCGCCAGTCGGTCGCGTTCCCGAGTCGACGGTCGCGCTCCGCTCGCATCGTGTCCACCAGGGAAGGATCGCCGCTGGCCTGGGCGAGCGCCGTCAGATTGACGACTGCGGGCAGGTAGTCGGGGGCCACCTGTGCGGCCCGTTGCCACAGTTGGAACGCCTGTTCGGCTCCGTCGCCGCCGCGCCACCGCAGTGACGCCAGCGCGAGCAGGTTCAATGTCCGCGGGTCGTGCGGGGCGGCGCGGTTTGCCGCGAGCGCGGCCCGGGCGACGGCTTCTCCGTCCGCCCAGGTCGGCAGCATCGCGAGCGCGCGGCCGAGCGTGCGGGCGCGGTCGTCGCTCGCGGGGCGCCGCAGGCCGCCGGCGGCGAGCGGCAGCAGGTCGCGCAGGCGTTCGCCGAGTCGGTGCCGCTGCACGCGCCGGTGGCCGGCGGCCGCGATGCGCGCGGTGCGTTCGGCGTCTCGGACCAGCCGTTCGACCACGTCTTCGAAGTCGTCGTCGCCGTAGAGCACGCATTCTTCTCCCGGCTCGAAGAAGTCGCGCACCTCGAGGTTGTCGCGCTCCATCAACAGCAGCGCTCCGCATGCCGGCACCTCGAACGCGCGCAGGTTCATCTCGCCGCGGATGCTGCGGTTGAAACCGATGCGGCAGCGGTTCAGGAAGCGGCCGTAGGCCTCGCCGTGCATGCCGGTGGTGACCTCGACGCGCACGCCCCGCTCGCCGAGACTTCGCACGCGATCGAGCCACGGTGCGCGCTCGCGTTGCACCGCCGGGTTGAGGTTGCCGGCGAAGCCCACGTCGAGGTCGCGCGGCCCGGCGTCCGGTCGCAGATGGTGGAACGGGCGCTTGTGCGCGAACTGGCACCAGTAGCGCACGTCCGCGAACGACAGTCGGCGGAACAGGTCGACACCGCTGCGGTCGCAGAGCAGCGAATCGAAGAACGGCCACAGAGCGGCGATGTAGGGCAGCGTCAGGTTGTAGTCGGATACCACGCCGACGACCGGCACCGGGCAGCGTTCGATGCCCGCGGGCAGCGGCTCCTGGTCCGGCCAATACAGCAGCACGAGGTCCGGTTCGAAGTCGGCCGGCAGCGCGGCGCGCAGTTCTTCCCAGGTGCCGCGCGATGGATCGAACGCGACGTCGAACGGGAAGTGCACGCCGTCGACGAGCATGCGCTCGGGCGGTCCGAACGTGCACAGTTCGACGTCGCGCAGCGCCGCCCGCTCGTCGAAGCACTCGAGCGGCAGGTTGCAGAGCACCCGCATTGCACTCACGCGGCCGGCAGGCTGCCGAGGTTGGCGCGGGCGTCGGCGTGGTTGGGGTCGAGCACCAGCGCGCGTTCGAAGCTCTGGCGCGCGGCCTGGATGTCGCCTGCTTGGTAGAGCACGACCCCGAGGCGGTTGTAGTTGTCGGCGGTGCGTGCCCCGACCGCGAGAGCGGCCCGGAACGCCTGTGCGGCTTCGGTCATGCGGCCCAACGCGTGCAGCGCCTCGCCGCGGCCGACGTGCAGGTGCTCGTCGTCGCGGCCCCGCCGCAGCTCACCGTCGTAGAGTTCCAGGGCGCGCGCGGCATCACCGGCGGCGACGTGGGCTCTTGCGGTCAGGTGCAGCAGGTCTTCGTCGGCTTCGTCCAAGCAGCGCGCCGCTGCGAACAGGCGCGCAGCCTCGCCGGGCTGATTCCCGTCGAGCCGTCGCCGTCCGGCCTGCCGCAGCTCGGCGCGCAGGCGGTCGAGGTCGTCGCCGGCCGGGGGCGTCGCATCGCAGGGCGTCGGGATCCGCTTGGGCAGCAGCCGCAGGTCGGCACCTGCGCCGACGAACTGCTGCAGTGCGGCTTCGAGCTGCGCGCCATGGGTGTCGATGCGGTAGTGGTCGGCGACTTCGATGCCGCCCGCGCGCAGCGCTGCGCGCACGTCCGGCAGGGCTCCCGCCAGCACCAGCGCTTCGGCCATCGCCGCCGGGTCGCGCGGTTCGACGAACAGCGCGTAGCGATCGTGGCCGACCAATCGCTCGTGGTTGCGGAAACACGGGATGTCGGTCAGCACCGATGGCACGCCGCACGCCATCGCTTCGATCGCCGGCAGGAAGAAGCCTTCTTCGGCGCCGCTGCTGGTGCCGAGGAAGACGTCGAGCGAACGGTAGAAGTCGCCCATCTCGTCGGGCCGCAGTTGCTGGTGCCATTCGACCGGAAACGTCGTGCGCTGCTCTTCCGGGCTCGGCGGCGTGTTCGACGCGCGCACCAGCACGAGGTTCTGGCCGGCCTTCGCGGCCAGCTCGCACGCGGCGTAGCCGGTCGGCAGGTCCTTCCACGGCACCGTCCACGGCCCGACCAGACCGACGCGCAGCGGTGACTGCGGCGGGCGGTGCGGCGCCGGGTGGTGTACGGCGTGGTCGACGGCGTAGCGCAGCTCGGTCGCGGCGATGCCGAAGCGTTCGCGCAGCAGCTTCGTCAGGTGTGGCGAGATCGTCAGGTGGTGCACGCCCGGCAGGCGGTAGGCCGATTCGATGCGCTCGCGCACGCCTTCGAACTCGGGGTTGTCACCCTCGTAGCCCTGGCAGAAGTGCACTGGCACACCCTTCGACGGTCCCGCGCTGGCCGCCCACGGCACCGTCGTCCAGAAGGTGCCGACCACCACGTCCCCGTCGGGCAGGTGCTCCGGCCGGAAGTCCGCCACTTGCTGGAACGCGCAGTCGAGTGGCATCCACGCTGGCGGGCCCGACCGACTGACGACGGTGACCTGGTGGCCGCGCTGGCTGAGCCAGTTCGCGTCCTCGAGGGCGACCTTGACGCCGCCCCAGAGTTGGTCCGCGACTTCGAGCAGGAAGGTGATACGCATGAGTTCGCCTGGACCGGGCCCCTGCCCGCTCCGGAGGACTCATCGGCCCGCTGCCACCGGCGACCTGAGACCGGGGCGGGAGCGATGGTTTCTGCGCGCGCTCCCCGGCATGATCGCGCGCCCCCGTGAACCCGCTGATCCGCATCATCCCGGCCGCTCTGGTGCGCTTCTTTGCGAAGCCTTACGTCGCCGGCGACTCCCTGGCAAAGGCCATGGCCGTCGTCACCCGGCTCCAGCGGGAGCGCGGGTTGTTGGCGACACTCGATCTGCTCGCCGAAGACATCCGCCGGCCCGAGCAGGCCGAGCGCAACGTGGAGACCTACTTGGCCATGGTCGATGCGGCGGCGGGCGTGCCCGTCGACGGCCGCCCGACGCTGTCCCTGAAGCCCTCTTCGTATACCACCAGCCCGCTGCACGAAGGCGGTGACGCGCGGGGCTCGCGCGAGGCGATGCGCCGGATCGTGCAGCGGGCGGCCGACGCCGGGGTCGAAACCACCATCGACATGGAAGGTCGGCACTGGACGGACTTTACGCTCGACGCGCTGGCCCGCTTCCACGCCGACGGCCTGCACAACGTCGGCTGCGTGCTGCAGACGCGACTGCACCGCACCGAGCAGGATCTCGAGCGGCTGCCCGCGGGAATGCGCGTGCGACTCGTCATCGGCATCTACCAGGAACCCGCCGAGATCGCCCTGGTCGACAAGTCCGAGATGAAGCAGCGGCTCCTGACCTTCGCCGAGCGGTTGCTGCAACGTGGCCACTACGTTGAGTTTGCGACGCACGATGTCGAGTGCGTGCGGCGCTTCGTCGGGGAGGTCGTCCCGCGTGCCGGCGCGGCCAAGGACCAGTTCGAAGTGCAGATGCTGTATGGGGTTCCGCGCGACCGCTTCCTGCAGGGACTGCTCCGCGAGGGGATCCGGGCACGCCTCTACGTGCCGTTCGCGCTCGGCTGGGACCTCGCGATCGAGTACCTCCGGCGGCGACTGGACGAGTACCCGGCGATGATGTGGCTGGTCACGAAGAACATGTTCTGGCGCAGTTGAGCCCGTCGGATCGGTTTCGCAACCGCCGCCCCGTTCGGAGTGGCGTTCGTAACCTGCTGTGGGCAAAGTTCGTATAGGGTTCTTCGTCGGTTTCGCCCGCCACCCTGGCGGTCGCGCAGCTCCGCCGGTATAGTGTTTCGCCCTATGGATCCACTTGCCACGATTGTCGAGCGACTCTGCGCCTGGAAGGACGTCAACCGCGAGAAGCGGGACGGGAAGGACAGCTTCTTCGTCCGCGGCCAGGTCTTCGCCTACCTCGGCAAGAAGGGGGTCGTCGTCAAGCTCGCGCCGCCGCAGGTCACCGAGGCGCTGAAGATCATCGGCGCCAAGCGCATGCCGGACGACGGCGACCCGCACTCCCGCGAGTTCGTCGAGATTCCGGTGACGGGGCCGCGCGAGGTCGAGCGCGCCATGATGTGGCTGCGCCGCGCGTGCCGCCTCGGCCGCACGGCCGCGGGCCCGGTCTAGCTAGTCCTATCTGGCGAGTCCTAATCTGGGCCTCCTAGGCCGGGCCGCCGGTGTCGCCCCTCGTCCACGGCACGTCGGCGACGCCGGCCTGCTGGTTGGCGCGTCGCGCCCACGAGAAGCACAAGTCCGAGAGGCGGTTCAGGTAGACCCCGATCTCCGGCGGGATTGGATGTGAGTCCCGTGCCAGCCGGCGCAGCGTCCAGTAGCGCCGCTCGGCGCGTCGGGTGATCGTGCGTGCCTGGTGCAGCAGCGCCGCCGTGCGTGTGCCGGCGGGCAGCACGAAGCTGCGGAGCTGCGGCAACTGCGCCTCGGAATCGTCGATCCAGCGCTCGAGTTCGGCCGTCGCCGCGGTGACGCGCGCGACCGAGGCCGTGCCGCCCTCGGTTGCGAGGTCGGAGCCGATCTCGAACAGCACGTTCTGGATCGCGGTGATCTGCCCGGCCGAGGGTGTGTCGGACGCAGCCAGCTCGGCGGCGACCAGCCCGAGCGCGGCGTTCAGCTCATCGATGGTGCCGTAGGCCTCGATCCGGGCGTCGTCCTTCGGGACACGCCGATTGCCGAACAGGCCGGTCTGGCCGTCGTCACCCGTTCCGGTGTAGATGGGCATGGGAGCACCCATCCTGGACGTTCGCCGGCGCGTTGCCAACGCAAACAGGCGGGCGGAGAAAAAACCGGCCGGCGGGGGCAAACCCCGCCGGCCGGAACTCTGTTCTACACTTCGATGGGGTGCCCGTGAGGGC
>DRKG01000275.1 GCA_011051855.1 bacterium
GGGACAGTTTTACTTCGCGGCCCAGATCTTCACGCCTACAACCACGAACCTGTACCACTTGCCGAAGCCACGCGCGGCCTGCGAGGACGACCCCTACGATCCGTGCTGCCGGTCGTGCGGCCAGAATCCCGGGGACGGTTGCAGCACGGCGCAGGACGACTGCGCCTCGGGTCCCCTCGACAACCTCGAGGACAACATCAACCTGCGCTGCTGGGAGCAGAAGCGGCGCTTCGGCATCGACTTCATGTGGCCGCTGGACCGCTACACCGCCGGCTTGACCGACAAGCAGGTGACGGACCGCTTCGGCAACGTGGTGCCGAACCCGATCTTCAGCGATCTCGACCCGACGGACGACCTCACCGAGGTGCGGGACGAGCGCCTGGTGTACCTGACCGCCCTGATCGGCGTGCCCTGGCAAGACTTGGCTCGCCAGAACGGCGACGGGACGCCCGATCTCGTCTCGGGTCTCGACGACGAGGGCCGTCCCATCGGCGCCTTCCAGAACGGCACCGAGCTCGCGCAGAACGGTACGTGGGACGTGGTGCTCGGAGAGCCGACCACCTACGTCTCGAACCCGAGCTCGCGGCCGTCCGATCCGCTCATGCGCGAGTCGGTGGATCCGCGCTCGGGCGCCCATCCGATCATCGGGGCGCCGCTCGCTCCTCCCGGGGCGAGCTACGACGCGAACGTCATCAACGGCCACGAGTACTCGATCCCGTTGCGCGACGATCTTCAGTACGCCTGCGTCTTCCCGCTGTTCGTACCCAAGGACTGCAACAACCCGAACGAGATCGCGTGTGATTGCCTGGATCCAGGCAACGACAACCCGCTGTGCCAGGACCCCAGCACGGATCAGTTCGGCACGACGCAGTATCGGGCAAAGGCCTACCCAGGACTGCGCCACCTCGGGGTGCTCAAGAGCCTCGGCGCGCGAGGTGTCGCCGGGTCCATCTGCCCAGCCCAGCTCAGCGACCCCAACAGCGCCGACTTCGGGTACATCCCGACGGTCCGGACGCTGGTTCGCGAGGTCGCGCCCGCGCTGCAGCCCGACGAGTGATCAGGGGTGGCAGTCCATGTCCGCGCTCACGTCCGTGCCATCGGCCCGGGCGAGGCAGGAGTACTGAACAGGCTTACACGAGCAACCCTCGATCCGCCCCAAGTTCCCCGTTTTCGCAGGCAGCTCTTCGCTTCCATCGACTTCTCTGCGGTGGTTCACGGCACCCCCTCGACCTTGTATAACGGTAGTCTGCCTTACGCGCCTTTTCGACATCCGTCGGAGAACAGGAGACCGCAGTGCATCGTGTGATGAAGTGGATTTTCTCGGTAACCATCGCCTTCGTCGCGACGTTCTTCGCGCAAAACGCCGAGGCGACGCACTTCCGTTACGGCAACGTGACGTGGAGCCTGCCCGATCCGGTCAACGCGCCGCTGACGGTCGAGTTCACCGTGACCCACGGCTGGCGCTCGACGTTCACCGACAGCGTCAATCTGAACTTCGGTGACGGACAATCCTCGGGCTCCACGCAGGGTACGGCGATCGGGACCGGTACCGACAGCGCCGGCGAGGCGTACACGATCTTCCAGTTCACCGTGCAGCACACCTATGCTGCCCCCGGCTCGTACACGGCATTCTTCTCAGGGTGCTGCCGGCTGAGCTCGCTGGTCAACGCGGGCGACGACTTCTATCGCGTCGAGAGCGTCGTCAACCTCGAAGCGGATGGCTCCAACACCTCGGGGCCCATCTCCGGCATTCCCGTGATCATTCAGATGGAGATCGGCGGCGTTCGTCAGTTCGTGCTGCCGGTGTTCGATCCGGATGCCGATCCGCACAGCTGCTCGTTCTCGACGCAGGCCCAGAGCGGGATCGCGGGGGGCAACCCGCCCGTGTTCAACGGAAACCCCGTCACCTTCGTGCAGCCCGGCTGCACGATCGAGTGGGACCTGAGCTCCGCGAACGCGGGAGACGTCGGTGACAAGTACTCGGTCAGCATCCGAGTCTCTTCCGACAACGGAGGAAACATCAGCGTCACCACCGTCGACTACATCATCGAGCTGGTGCCTCAGGGTACGGTGCCGACCTGCTCCGGGAGTGGCAACTTCACCGCCAACGTCGGCGTGCCGTTCAGCCACACGGTGCAGTTCACCGAACCCGGCAACGGCGTGCTCAACTACACCGCGAACGGGGTGCCGAGCGGTGCCTCGACGACGCCGCAAGCACCGGCTGTGCTGAACCCACCCTATCCGACCCCGGTGCAGTTCGACTGGACGCCCACGCTCGCGGACGCCGGCGGCAGCTACCTCGTGCAGCTGCTCGGGAGCAACGCCACCAACGCGACCGGCTTCTGCTCGCTGATCATCACCGTGCCTCCCTGCCCCAACTTCGGCAATCCGTGCACCGTCGGCGTCGGCGAATGCCAGAGCACCGGGACGATCGTCTGCGTGGGCAACATGTCGGTCTGCAGCGCGACACCGGGTAGCCCGTCGCCCGAGATCTGCGATGGGCTCGACAACGACTGCGACGGCACCAACGACAACAACCCGACGGACGCGGGACAGAGCTGCAGCTCGGGCCTGCCCGGCGTGTGCGATGCCGGCACCACGGTTTGCGCTGCGGGAACCTTGAGCTGCGTGCCCAACATCACGCCGGGCTCGCAGATGGAAGTCTGCGACAGCCTGGACAACGACTGTGACAGCTCGACCGACGAAGGCTTCAACGTCGGCGCAGCCTGCACCGCGGGCGTCGGCGCCTGCGAAGCGAACGGCAACATCATCTGTGACGGCATGGGCGGGGCGACCTGCGACGCCGTGCCGGGCATGCCGAGCATGGAGGTCTGCGCCAACGACGTCGACGAAGACTGCGACGGCAACCTCAACAACGGCTGCCCGGACAGCGACAACGACGGCATCATCGACGACGTCGAGATCCTCATCGGCAGTGATCCCAACGACGCCGATACCGACGACGAC
>DRKG01000276.1 GCA_011051855.1 bacterium
CGAATGGCGCACGTTCGTACAGGGTTGCTACGATTGGCTCGACCCGCGCCGCCGCAGCAAGGACAACGCCTGGGTCGCCAGCTATGGCGGACTCGGCAAAGGCGAAGGCGCGCGCAAGGTGCAGGACGAACCGACGTGGTCGTGGGGTCGCACACCTGCGGAACCGTTCTACGGCCAGCAGCACGCGGCCGCCGCCACGCTGCTGCTATACGAAGTCGGCGACGTCGACGGCACGATCGCCGCCGGTGTCTGGTCGTTGACCGCCGACGGCTGGCGGCCGGACACGGCACGCGCGCTCACCGATGCACTGTGTCGCGGCCATCACCGCGACGCGGCGCTGGCGTTCGCGAACATCGCCCATGCGCGCTATCCGGAGTTGGCGGCAGCCGACGCGACTCCGCTGCTGGCGAAGCTGCCGAAGACGCGCGCGCTGCTGCAGGCACTGCAACAGCGGGCCGAAAGCTTCGCCCGCGAAGACAAGCCACAGACGAGTTCCACAGCCGCGCGCGAACATGCCGCGATCGCGCGCCGGTTCGGCCTGGCGCCGCTGCCAAGCGCGCGCAACGCCACCGCACCGCTGCTACCGCGCCACCTCGGCGCCGCCGGCTTCACCGAAAGCAAACTGACCGGCTTCGAAGAGCGACGTCGGGAAGGACTGTGGTACGTAACGCCAGAAGGCGATCTGCACGTCGGCCGTGAGAAACCGCGCAAGGCAACCGGCGTGCTCGATCGTCGCGCCCACCAGCGCGACGCCTACGCCCGCTCGGTGACCTGGCTGCGCCCCGGCCACTACGTGGTACGCGGCCGCCTTCACTGGACGACATCGTTCGTGTCCGGCGCGATCGTGCTCGGCCACACACGTCGCGATCGCGGGGTTCGCATCGGGTTTTCGGCCGGTGACTATGCCTTCGCTACCGGCCGCCGTGAAGTCAATGAGGGCAAGGGCCGAGCGCGCGTGAACATCGGCGGTCTGTGGGAGCGCGACGGCAACCTGCCCGACACCGGCCGTTCGGCAACCATCGACCTGCCCGAAGAGCAGAACTGGTTCGCGTTCGAGTTGCACGTGCGCGGGGCGCGGGTCGAGGTCCTCGTCGAAGGCGAACCGACGTTGACCTACGCGGTTCACGACGGCACCCCGATCGAAGGTCACGTCGGCTTCGCCGTCCGCCAGGGAGCCATTCGCGTGCAGCAGCCGACCGTGCAACGTTTCGACGACGCTCCGGCGGCGAGCATGATCGGCCTCGATCTCGCCACCCAGACGACCGCCTCCCTGGGCGAACTGCTGCAACTGCGCACTCGCGGCCTGCCGGTTCACGACGACGGCACCCTGGTGCTCTGGCTACCCAAGGTCGAAGACGGCTCACCGGCCGACCGCCTCGGTGCTGCGCTCCGCGCCTTGAGCGGCATCCTGCAAGAGCCGCTGCAATACCCGCAACCCTGGGTGCTGGCTGCGCCTGCCGACATGGACCAGAAGGAGATCGGTCGCGCGGTCGACGAAGTGCACGCGCTGTGGCCGGGCGAACTAGCCGTCGTCCGTCACCGCGTCGGCCAGCCCTTCACCGGCCGCCGGCCCTGGGTCCTGTTTGTCGACGGCCAGGGCCTCCTGCGCGCCGCCGCGAACGTCAGCAGCACCCGATTGCATACCAAGGTGGCCCGCTGGTCGCGCCTGTTCCGCGGCCGGTAGCGCGGACGGCTCACGACGGCCCACCCGGGGGAATGAGCTGGCTCATCGCGGAATCGCGCTGCTTGAGCAGGAAGGCCAACCGACGAGCGGCGGGCACGGCCGCGAACTGCGGCGCTGGCGGCGGCGCACGGCGTGCCTCGTCATAGATGTGCAGCAAGTCGTCGACGTGCCGATCGAGGTCCGGCGACGACGCGGGGATCTGCGCACGCAGATCGTGCCAGAGCCGCGGTTCGTCGACCATGCGCGCCATCGCCTTGGCGAGATCGTCCGGGTCTCCGGCGCGGGTGCGCAACCCGGCACCACCGGCCCGTTCCGGGAGTGCACCGAGATCGCTGGTGATGCACGGCAAGCCGAGTTCGAAGCACTCATCCAGCACCAGGCCGAACGTCTCGATACACGTGCTCGGGAACACGCCCACGTGCGGCCCGACGGCGTGCAGTTGGTGGGCCTCGAACGGACCGTGGAAGGTGACCGGCAGGTCCTTTGCCAGAGCGCGCAGTTCGTCGGCGAACGCGTCGCTCTCGAAGCCGCCGAGCACGTGCAGATGCGCACGCCCCGGGCGATCCCGCACGACCTGGCGAAACGCTTGCAGCAACACGTCGACACCCTTGTGTCGCCCGATTCCACCCCAGAACGCAAATGCCAGGGGATCGCCCTCACGAAGCGCACCGAGCGTCGACATGTCGCTGAAGCGCCGCTTGTAGCCGAGCGGTACGACCCGGTAACGGTCACGGGCGACGCCTGTCGTCATCGCGAGCAGGTCGGCGGTGCTGCCGACCGCGACCAGGACAGAGCGCGCCAGCGACAACTCGGCACGATAGTGGTCCCGAAACAGCTCGATGCCGTCGTCGAGTTCGTGCGGCGGCTCGTAGCCGTAACGAGGCACGCAATCGCGACAGCTCGCCGCGCTGAGTTCCCGACGGCAGGCCTCGTCACCCGGCCGGCGACGGAATGCGCGCGGACAACTCGTGTAGTAGTCGTGCAGCGTCACCACCGCCGGCACGCCGACACGCTCGCAGACCTCGATCAGGTTGCAGGTGAGACGCACCCAGTGGTGCACGTGCACCAGCGCCGGCCGACGTTCGCGCAGGAACGCCTCGAACGCCATCTCCACCAGCGGGTGCCACATCTTGACATGGTGGTCGAAGAACAGATCGTCGCGGTGCAACCGGTGCACCGGCAGACCGTCGACCTCGTCGGCGACGATGTGCACCCGCTCCGCCGCGTGCTTCGTGCCAGCCAAGACCTCGACGGCGAGGCCGCGCGCGCGCTGCTGCCGGGCGACGTCGAACACATACGATTCGCTACCGCCGTGACTCTCCGGCGGAAACTGGTGGATCACGTGCAGCACGTCCATCGTCGCAATCGTAACGTGCCTGCGAACACGATTGCGCGACCTGAGGCCACCGAACCGCTACGTTCTCGTCGGTCCGATTCCCGATCCCCATGAGCACCCCACACATCTCAGCCGTTCTCTTCGCCGCTCTTGCGATGGCCGCAGCAGCGACCGCGCAACAGCAACATGCCAAGAAGCTGGATCCGCAACGCTACGAACACTTCGGCGCCGGCATCCACGAGGGCACGAAGCCCGTAACGCTGGCCGAGGTCATGAAGGCTCCGGCGAAGTTCACCGGTCGCACGATCCGCCTCGCCGGCCCGATCACCGGCGTCTGCCAAGCCAAGGGCTGCTGGATGAACCTCGGCAAGCCGCTGCCGAACGGCAACCCGCCCGTGTTCGTCAAGTTCAAGGACTACGCCTTCTTCGTGCCCAAGGACGCGAGCGGCCGCCGCGCCATCGTCGAGGGCGTGCTGTCGTTCGAACAGGAGTCCGTCGCGCAGACCCGCCACTACCTCGAAGACGCCGGCAAGCACGAACTCGCCAAGAAGGTCACCGAAGGCCGCAAGCTGCTCAAGTTCATGGCCAGCGGCGTCGCGATCGAGAAGCCCGCAAACCGGTCGCCGGCGCGCGGCAAGAAGTAGCCGGCCACGCCGAAGGCGAACCGGCTACCGGCTACCGACTGCCGCCCTTCGACTGGAGAAGGCCATGGACCCACGCTCCGATCGCCATGCCGGCGATCGACAGCAGCAGCATCCAGTTGCCGGTACCGAGCCCGGCGAATGCTGGCGCCGGGCAGACCCCGCTGAGTCCCCAGCCGATGCCGAACAAGGCCGCGCCGATCACGGTGTCCCGGCCGAGCTTCGCCGGGTGCTCGGCGAAGCTCTCGCCCGCCGGTGGCCGGCCCAGCACCTTCGGAGCGACGCGGTAGGTGACGAACGTCACCACGACCGCACCGCCGAGCACGAACAACAGACCGAGATCCTGAAGCGTCAGGAAGCTGAGCACCACTTCGGGCCGGATCATGCCGGACACGGCGAGGCCCGCGCCGAACAGCATGCCGGACACGAGCACCCATGGCAGGTCACGTATCATGCTCCACCTCGCAGGATCGCGACGACGTGCGCGGTGGCGATCGCGACCGTCAGGAAGATGCCGACCGCGACGAACGACGCCGGCCGCAGCGAGGCCATACCGCAGATCCCGTGTCCCGAAGTGCACCCGCCGCCGAGCCGGGCGCCGAAGCCCGCGATCACGCCGCCGAGCAGCAACTGCCACCACGGAATCGTGGTCGAGTCGAGGCCCGAGACGAACAAGCCGACGACGAGCGCGCCGAGCACCATGCCGATCGCGTAGATCAGCCGCCAGCCCCGGCTCCTGACGAACCGTTCCTGCTGGAAGTAGGGCCGGTCCGATACGAACGAGCACGAGGTCGTGAACACCGAACTCGCACCGCCGATGCGCCCGGTGGCCACAAACAACAAGCTGACGCCGGCGCCGATCAGCAGGCCGCCGACGAGGTAGCGGGTAACACCCAGAGGAAGAAGATCCACCAACATCACCCCTTCATGTTACGGCAGCGGCGGAGCGGAGGCACGCCGTCAGAAACCCGACGTTTCGCGCCAGGGTGAGCCCGCCCGTGCCCATTCCCGCCACTCGGCCTGCAGAGCGTGCATGTCGACGCCGAGCGCTTCCCGATAGCGCTGCGCGGCGGTTTCCGGCGTCAGTTCCTTGGTCGGCCCCATCACCGTGATCAGTCGCCACCACCTGTCCGGGTAGCGCGCCACCAGCCAGCCCATGAAGCTCCACGCCTTGACGCGCGCCGAATCACGGAAGTTGTCGCTGCGTTCACGCGCCAACCGATCGAGCGGCCAATCCTTGCCCTGGGCGATCTCTTCCTCGATGCGCGCCTGCCACACGCCGGGCTCACGCCGCATGAACTGGTAGTCGGACGAGACCGTGTGCGGCAGACTCGCGTAGTAGGTCAAGGTGGTGCCGCAGATCAGGTATTGGCACACGTGCATCAGCCCTTCACTGAGGCCGGTGTTGCGCCCCCATAGAAGGTGCTTCCTGGCAACGTGTGCGACGATACGATCCTCGCGGCTGTCGTGGCGGCCCCATGTCACCGACGCCCAGTAGCCGTCGACCTTGAACGTCGTGCCGGCGAACATCCGCGCCTGATCGGCGGTGCGGCGTCCCGTCGATTCCGGGCTGCTGGCGAACAAGATGTCGCGCTGCACATTGTCCTGCAGGAACGCATTCCATCGGATTGCGTCCGCCCTGACCGCGCGCCGCTCCCGCCCGAGTAGGAACGACAACAGCTCATAGCAACGCTCGGCCCACTGCACCGAATCATTGGCCTCGGACTGAGCACCGGCGATCCAATGGGTGAAATGCTTCGATCTGGCGCCCTTGAACGCGATACCCGTGCGGCGCAGCGTCGGCGGCAGGCGCGAAGCATCGAGCTCGGTGATCGGGAACGATTGCTCGCGCAACTCGTCCGCCTTGTCGCGGATCTCCCGCATCCGCCGCACGAACGCGATCTGCGCCCCGCTGCCGAAGAACCCGTCGATCTCCTCGTGTCCGAGCCCGCGATGCCAGCGTGCTTCGTCGGGCTGGAAGACCAACGCGCGCTCAAGTTGGTAGTGGCCAGCGGCCACGTCACCACTGGCCACCAACTCCAAGCCGTAGTTGCCGTGCAGTTCGCCGACCAGGCCGACCACGTCCCGCCACGCCTTCTCGGTCTTGAGGCGCATGCGCCGATCGTCGTAATCCGCACGCGACGAGGCCTTTCCCCGCAGCCACTCACCCTTCACCTTGCGGAAACCCAGCCCCTTGCGTGCCGCCGCACAGTCGGAGTCGTAGTGGTCGAGCACCATCTGCCACACCTCGCGCGCGCGCGAGAACTGGCGGTTGGCCCGCGCCTTGCGCGCGAACTTCAGCAGGTGCTCGACGATCTGCCCGTCGACCTCGAGCCGCCGCGGGGCACTCCCTTCCTGCCCGACGAGCGGCAAGACGGTGAGGGTGCTGAGGACTGCCGCGGCGAGGCTCTCGCTCTTCATCCCTCGAAGGTAACCGGATCCCGCAGCCGACGACGACTCGTAGTTTCTAGCAGTTTCTATTCAGGGTCGGCCGCCTCCCGGCCGAACACGAAGGGGCACCCGGAAGGAAACACAAGAGCGAAGCGAGAACCGACTGCAGGGAGATCGAGGATGCAGAACCGAACACACTCCGAACACCAGAACGCGCAGACCCCGAACGACCATGCCGACCGGCTGGAGCGCCTGAAGCGCGCATCCTTGCGCGACCAAGCCGTGCGCGCCATCTGGCAGTTGGGGGCGCTCCTGCGGCGCGTCGAGCGCGAAGCCCCGCACGTGCACCAACGCCTGCGGATCGCGGTCGAAGCGCTGCAACTGCTGGGGGCGCAACTCCAGCTCGACATCGATGCGCGCCAGCACGAACCGGTGGACACGGCGCCGACGAGGTTTTCTAGCCGTTCCTCTCAAGTTCGAGGCAGCGCTGGTCGATCACGGAGCAAGCATGAGCAGCGAGATCCAGATCAAGATCGGGCCCGTGGAGCTGACCTGTCGTGGTGAGGTCGACGGCGAGCAACTGGACCACGTGCTGCGTTCCCTTCGCCGCCAACTGCCCGAACTGATGGCGGCCGGCGAACGAGCGGCCACGCCAAGCGCTGCCGAGTTGCTGGCGCGCTCGTCGGCACGGACCCACGGGGACAAGGCCGGGGTCGTCGCCTGGTGGCTCGAAAACCACTGCGGCCGCACCGAGTGGCGCAGCGGCGACATCGTCGATGCACTGACCGAAGCCGGTGAGGAGTTGCCGAAGAACATCACCGACGCGCTGAACCAGAAGCGCGACAAAGGACTGTTCGAGGTGCACGACCGCCGTTGGAAACTGACCGGGGAAGGACGCGGCTGGGTCAAGTACTCGCTGCTCGACAAGAGCGACGCCGAGTAGGCCGTATGCTGCGCCGTCACCCACGGGAACGGCAGGAGTGCCCAAGAAACGACCTGGAGAGCTTGCGGCGGCAACGGTCGCCGGTACATTCTCCCGTATGAGAGTCCCCGTGATTGCTACGTTGCTCTGTTTGCTCACGACCGCGGCGAGCGCGCAAGGCGCTTGGAACTTCAGCTACGGGTTCCAAGAGGTGTTCGCACCCAACGCGGACCAGTATCTGGTCCAAGTCGTCAACGCACAGAAGCACGCGGAAGGAACCCCCGGTCCGCGCTTCTGGACTCCCGTGCAGGCTGGCATCCCTGCGATTCTGCGATACCGGTTTCCCTTCCCGGCTGCGACCTCTCAGGTGCACGTCCGCGCTCAATGCAGCGTCTGGAACTATTCGCTGGGCATCGGAGAAGGCTCGCTATGGGCGTCGACCGACGGCACCAACTGGACCCGCCTGTTCGACAACCCAGTGCCACCACCGGGGCTGCCCAACGGCTCCGGAACGAGCCTCGTTTACGATGCCGACCTGCCGGCAAGTCTGCTCGGATCGCAGGAACTCTGGCTGGAGGTCCGCATGACGCGACTCGGGGGAAGCTACCCCTACGGCGGCGTCCAGTTCTGCCGCCGTGACACGTCATACCCGCCGCCTTCGGAACCTGTCTTCAGCGTTGAAGCGAACTTCGGTCCGCTTGCCAGCTACGTCCCGTTCGGAGTCGGATGCCCGCAGCCCGGGGGCGCTACTCCAAACCTCTACGCGCCGGCCGGCGAAGCGCCTGTCATCGGGACCAGCTCCGTGCTGCGCGTGGACAACCTGCCGACCACTGTGGTCGTCCCCGTGTTCATCATCGGCTTCAGCACGACGTATTCGACGGGCCCCGGTGGCAACTACCCCCTCCCACTCGAACTCAGCGCCCTGGGTTGGCCAGGTTGCTACCAGTTGGTCTCACTGAACGAATCGGTGTTCACCATCACGACCACCGGTTCCGCCGACCACACCTTCACGCTGCCGAACTACGGCTTCCTGGCTGGGCTGCAGTTCCACGTGCAGGTTCTCGTGCTATACGACGGAGGTGACGCGGCGGTCACGAACGCGATCACCGCCACGGCGGGCTGGTGAACTGTCGCACCGGCCGCTTCACGGCACATGCGAGTCATGGGCGGGCCGAACGCCGGCGATTCGAGGGTTGGCGGCCGTCGTCCGCGAAGAAACGCCGGATCGTCTTCGGCCGTCGCAGCCCCGCGGCCAGGAAGCGCAGCAGCCGCCCCGGCCGCAATACGACCGCAAGTGGGCGCAACAACAGATCGACGGTGTCCTTGCCGATGCGCCAGAGATCGCGATCGAACGGGAACCAGAACGGATCCGGCTTGCTGCTGGTGTCGATCAGCAGGGTCTTCGGGCGGGTGAAGACCTGCAGTGCCAGCGCGCTGTTGGCGACGCCGGAGCCGCTGTCCTTGGTGCCGCTCCACGGGCACACCGGCATCGCTCCGGTCAACGCGTGGTTGTTCAGCGACACGGTGCCGACGTCGATGCGCTCGGCAAGCGCGCGGCCGCGCGCGACATCGCGGGTCCAGATGCTCGCGTTGAGCCCGTAGCGCGACTCGTTCGCCAGCCGCACCGCCTCCTGCTCGTCGCGCACGCGCACGACCGCCAGCACCGGCCCGAACGTCTCTTCGTCGACGACCCGCATGCCGTGGCGACAACGATCCAGGAGCGTCGGTGGGTAGGCGAGTTCGCCGAGCCCTTCGCGCGAACCGCCGACCAGCACCTCGGCGCCCTTCTCGACGGCATCGGCGACGTGCGCTTCGACGATCGCGAGCTGTGCCGCGTTGTTCATCGGACTGACATCAACATCGAGGTCGGCACCGGGGCCGACCCGCAGGCGCGCGAATGCCGAGCGCAGCATCGCCACGAAGCGATCGGCGATCGCGTCGACGACGTAGACGCGCTCGATCGCGCCGCAGTTCTGGCCGGAGTTGTGCAACGCCCAGTTGGTGACGCCGGCGGCCGTGCGCACCAGATCCGCGTCGGCGCAGACGATCGCCGCGTCGTTGCCGCCGAGCTCGACGCTGACCGGGATCAGCCGTTCGCCGCAGCGCTTCGCCACTTTGCGACCGGTCGCAACCGACCCGGTGAACACCAGCGCATCGACGTGCTCGGTCAACTCACGGCCGACCGCGCCATCGCCCTGCGCCACCTGCACCACATCCACCGGCAACACACGCTGCAGGTGCTCGACGAACCACGCACCGCAGCGCGGCGTGTGCTCGCTCGGCTTCACGACCACCGCGTTGCCACTGAGCAGCGCCGGAAACACCGGCTTGAAGAACACCCCCAGTGGATAGTTCCACGGCGAGATCACCCCGACGACACCGCGCGGCACGCGCTCGAGCTCGGCCCGCTTGCCCATCAGCAACCGGAACGGCAGCGGAATCGCCAGCCGACGACGTCGCAGCTCGGGCCGCGCCACCTTGATCCAGCCGTTGACGAAGTCGAGCGGACCGAGCGCTTCACTCATCAGCGCCTCGATCGCGTGTTTGCCCGATTCCTCGCGAATCAACCGCAGGATCGCCTCGTGGTCGGCGAGCATGGCCGCGGCCGCACGCTTGACCAGACGCGCACGAGCGGCAAACCCGATTCCTTGCCAGGCCGGTTGCGCCGCGCGGGCGCGAGTGACCAGTTCCTCGACCGGCCTCATCGCGCGACCTCCGTCGTCCCGCGCTGCCGCCGCAGCTCGTAGGCAGGACCTTCTTCGATCACGTCCGGAACGCTCACGTCGCCAATGGCGCGCGCCGCGTAGTCCGCGACGCTCATGATCGTCCACTGCGGATTCACCCGAATGCTCGACGGGAACACGCTCGCATCGCAAACGAACAGGTTGTCGACACCGCGCACCCGGAAGCTGCCGTCGCAGGTGCTGTGCGGTTCGTCCCCCGCATTGCATCCGCCGAACGGGTGCGCGCTGCCGAAGCCGTGGATATCGCGCTGCCACCGCAACGCTTCGTCGATCCGATGCAACTGGCTCCGATCGGTCAGTTCGAGGTAACGCATCGTCGGCGGGACCACCCGCTTCGCACCCGAAGCCAGAAACACTTCGGCCATCAACTTCCACCCCTTGCGCGCCAACGCCATGTCGTCGTCGGACATCGTGAACTCCACTTCGGCGTGGTCGAAACGGCGGCTGACCCGCCACAGCGGACTCAGCCGCACACGCCCGTAGTTCCCGGTCGGAATCAACACGCCCGCCGAACTCAGGTACGCATAGCGCTGCAGGTCCCGGTGATGACGGTCGTACCAGCCCGGCATCGACAACGCGAAGGTCATCGGCGGGTTGTGCAACTGCTCGACGGTGAACTCATCGTGCATGCTGAACACGCACAGATTGTCGCCCCGCCACGCTTCGATCGGCTCGTCGTACTCTGCGACTGTCGTCGCACCGACGTTGAAGCTCATGCCGCGCCCAGCCCGGCCCTTGGCGATCCCGCTGCGCAGCAGCAGCTCCGGCGAAGCGACGCTGCCGGCCGCGAGCACGTAGCGTTTCGCCCGCACCGTGAACCACGCACCGGTCTCCAGATCGCGGCACGACAGTTCGCGAACGGCCCCCCGTTCCACGCGCAGCCGGTAGGCCTGGCTGCGCGGCCGCACGTGACAGCCGTGGGCCTCCGCCATCGGAATCCAGGTGCGCGACGCGTCGAGCTTCTGCCCATACCGACAGCCCATGTTGCAATAGCCGCATCCGACGCAATGCGCGAAGTTCTTCAAGAACGGCTGCGGCTTCAGTCCCACCGCCTGCATGCCCCGGCGCAAGCGCTCCGCGCCCGGGTTGAAGCAGCGCTCGTCGAGCGGGGCGACGTTCAACACCGAGCCGGTGCGCGCAAACGACCGACGCAATGCGTCGGCGGGAAGATCGAATCCGCGATTGGCCCAGTCTTCGCGGCAGTCCTCGGGCAGGTAGAAGCACGCGCCATTGGTCAACACCGTGCTACCACCTACACAGCGCCCCTGGATGATGAACATGTCCGCCGTCAGATTGGTTTGCGCCCCGGCGTCCTTGAACAGCTTGACGACGCTGTCGAGTTCGTCGCCGTGCATGTCGTCGGGCTCGACGCGACGGCCACGTTCGAGTAGCAGCACCCGTTCGCTGGCCCGCGCCAGGTAGTACGCGAGCACGCTGCCGCCGGCACCGGAGCCGACGATCGCGAAATCGGTCTCGATCACCTGCGTCATCGCACCTTCCCGCGCGCGGCCACCGGAGCGTGACCGCGCCGTTCGTCGGGTGGAACGAACCCCATCTGCTGCCGCGCCACGTCGTCCGAGTAGTAGGCCATGCGCACGAGCTGTTTGCCGAAGGTCAGCAGACGGAACACCGGGCTCGCTCCGGTGAGATGCCGGTCCACGAAGCGCCGTCGCGCCGCAAGCCCGCGCCGGGAGAACGGTAGCCCCAGGACCAGCGTCGGGGCGTATTCCATCAGGGTCAGCAGCAGTGCGTTCCGCCAACCACGCGGCGAGTCTTCGGCGGACAGAAAACGGTCCATGCGCTCCGCAACGTGGGCGAAGCCGAGCACTTGGTCACCGCGGATCATCGCCTCGCAATAAGCAACCAGGGTGCGTTCGGCGTGCGGCAGCAACGCCCGACGGCCCCGGCGCCGCCGACCACGCCTTTCGAGCAGCAACCAGATGCCCCAGATCGGGCTGGTCAGCAGCGCAATCGGCAGCAGCGCGAGCGCGGCGATCGCGGACAGCGCGGTGAGCTGGTTCCAGGTCATCGGCGGCGCAGAGCGAGGTTCCCTGTCGTCATGGAGTCACGAGTCTACCGGCGATGCCGTGGCGCGCCCGTGCCACCGGCCGGTCACGGCACCGCCGCCGTGGTATACTCCCAGGACCTCGACAGGCCGCTCAGAAACGGCCCGAAACTCCCATGCCAGTCCTCCAAGCACGCACCCTCGGCGGTGTCGTCCTCGTCTGTACGTGCACTTTCCTGACGGCTCAGTTTCAACCGTTGC
>DRKG01000277.1 GCA_011051855.1 bacterium
CAGCAGGTTGATCGGTTGGAACGGCTGCGCCATCTGCGGCACGAACGGAGCCCCGCCGGCGATGTCGCGCGTCCAGAGTGGGATCTCGCCCTTGCCGAGGCGGTCCTGCAGGACCCGGTCCCAGCACAGGGACTGCAGGTACTTGTCCTTCATCGCGACGTTGCCGCGGAAGGCGTCGTCCGGGTCGAAGCTGCCGTTCGCCCTGGCCTCGGCCATGTAGACGTCGAACACCTCCGGCGGATGGGGCACGAGCGCGCGGCCCGGCAGCAGCGCATCGCCTAGGAACAGCACCGAACACAGCAGCGCCAGCAGCAGTGCCGCGAGGTGTTCTCTCCGCGTCGTCGGAATCGCCGGCTCTCGTGGGGACATGTCGCGTGCGGCGGGGCCGCGTGGTGACGATGCAGCAGCAGCGCGGTCGGTGCAACCGGGATCGCGTTCCGCCGTTGTCGGGGGCGGAGTCGCTGCTATCGTCGTCGCCGGCAATGCGCGACGACACCGGCGATACCGAATCGGCCGCCCCCACACCGGCGGAGGTGCGCGCGCGTTGGACGAGCCTGGACCTGCTGTTGTTGGCGGCGGTCACGGTGGCGGCGGCTTTCGTGCGGCTGTGGTCGATCGAGCAATGGTCGTTCGACGCCTACGAGGCGGTGACCTGGCGCGCGGTGACCCAGCCGCTCGACGCGTTCGCCGCCAGCGAACAGAGTCGGTTCCCGCTGGTCTACCTTCTGCTGCGGTGGCTGATCGACGCGGGCGTGCTTCCCGGCGTCACCGAGGGCTGGCTGCGGCTGCCGTTCGCGTTCGTGGCCACACTCGCCGTGCCGCTGGCGGCGGTGTTGGCTCGGCCGCTGCTCGGCCGCGGCGTCGCGCGACTCGCCGCGACGGCGCTCGCGGTCCACCCGCTGCACGTGATGTTCGGCCAGACCGCGACGCCGGTGGGGATCGCGACGACGGTCGTGCTCGCGGCAGGCGTGGTTGCGATGCGCCGTTGGTGGGGGAGCGCCCTTCTACTGGTGTTGTTGGCCGGCGCATGCCATCCGGCCGGCTGGCTAGCCGGTGCCGGCCTGGTGGTTGCCGCCGCCGACCGCCACGGCCGCCTCCCGGCGCTGCCGCGCTGGCTCTGGCTGGTGCTGCTGCTGCCCGCGACCGTGCTGTTGCCGCGTCTGTGGATCGACGCCGGCCCGGCCGTGTTGCTGCTCGCCTTGGTGACGCTGTGGCAGCGGCCGTCGGCGGTTGCCGGGCTGTCGCTGGCGGCCACCCTGCCGCTGGTCGGCGGCGCCGCGTGGTGGTGGGTCGACGCCCAGGCTGCGACTGCCGCGATCGTGGCCGCGCTGCCGACGCTGTTGGTGCTCGCGGCTTGGTCGGCGGTGCGCTTCGTCGCCGTCGTCGTCGAGCGGCTGCAACCGACGCGGGTCGCGCGTCTGGTCGCGGTGGCGCCCGCGGTGATGCTGCTCGGCGAACTGCTGACCGGCACGTTCCTGTACTTCGTGGTGTTTGCCGGTGGCCGCCCCGACTGGCGCGCCGTGCAGCGCGCCGCCATCGCGCACGCGATCCCCGGTGAGGACCTGCGCGTCGCCGCCGGCCACGGCCTCGACGTGCTGCGCACCTACCTGCGCAGCAATCACTGGCGCGCTTCCCGGACCGATCCGCACCCCGGCATCCACGTCGACCCGTTCGTCGATGACGACGTCGCGATCGCGCGACTGCTCGCCGCGCCCGGCGCCCTGCTGGCCCTGGATCACGACGAATACGCGCGCCTGCGCGCCCGCCCCGAACTCGCCGCAGCGTTCCATACGGTAGGGGTGTGGGCCCGCCCCGAGCGCCATGGCGACGCGTCGGTGTATCTGCTGCAGCGCTGACCCGCACCAACCCGATCGATCCATGCACCATCGCGTCCGCTTCATGCATGGATCGGGCTACCCTCGTGGATGCAGGCGCTGGTGCACGCTGCGCAGCCGTTCGTGGTCGACCTTGGTATAGACCTGGGTGGTCTGCAGCGAGGCGTGACCGAGCATCTCCTGCACGCTGCGAAGGTCGGCACCGCCGGCGACCAGGTGCGTGGCGAACGAGTGGCGCAGCGCGTGCGGCGAGCACGCCACTGTCAGCCCGGCTCGATCGGCGGCGCGCCGCACGATCTGGTAGATGCGCACGCGGTCGAGTGCGCGGCCCGTGCGCGACAGGAACAGCACGTCGCCCGGATCGCTCTGGGCGCGAGCGTAGAGGCGCGGCCGGACCTCGTCGCGATAGCGGCTGAGCCAGGCCAGTGCGTCGTCGGCGATCGGCACCAGGCGTTCCTTGTTGCCCTTGCCGAAGCAGCGCAGCACGCGGTGTTCGGCGATCACGCTGGTGAGCAGCAGCGAGACCACTTCCGACACCCGGCAGCCGGTCGCGTAGAGCACGTGCAGGATCGCCAGATTGCGCACGCCGAGGTCGCTGTCAGCGGGTTGATCGAGCAGCCGCGCGACGCTGCGGCGACTCAGCGCCTTCGGCAGCTTCGCTTCGAGGCGCGGGCCGAGCAGGCCTTCGGTGACGTCTTCGCGGCAGAGGCCCTCGGCGTGGAGGAATCGGTAGAAGCCCCGGATGGCGGCGGCCGCGCGCGCCACCGATGCCGGCGCGTGGTTGGCCAACAGCTCGCCGAGGTGGCGGTCGATCGTGTTGCGGTCGGGCAATGCCCTGGCGCCGCGCAGGAATCGCTCGAGGTCGTTGCGGTAGGCGGAGACGGTGTGCCGGGACACCTGCAGTTCGGCGCCCAGGTGGACCAGGAAGTCCGCCATGGCCTGCTGGGGGCGCATTCCGGCGCCATCCCGGTCCGCCGCATTCGACCGCATGGTGTGATCTTCGGGTGGCGTCGGTGGGCTGTAAACGAAGAAGCTTCGGTGCCGTCGGGGCCGTCTTGACGGGTCGTCGGGGGCTACGTAATGTCCCCGCCCCTTCAGCCCGGGGACGTCCCGGTCCGAAGTGCCTTCCAGACCCGTCAGAGTTCCGGTCCGCCCGAACGGATGGACCTGCTGCATCATGCCGAAGCCGACCAAGACCGAGTTGAAGAAGTACCGCGAGATCCTGACCAAGCAGCTCGCCACGCTGCGCGGGGACGTGGGCTCGATGCGCGACGAGGCGCTGCGGGCGTCCGACCAGGATGCGTCGGTCGACCACCTCGCCGATCAGGGCACCGACAACTACGATCAGGGCTTCATGCTGGGCCTGATCGAGAACGAAGAGGAGACCATCAAGCTGATCGAGGAGGCGCTCGACCGCATCGACGGTCAGGGGGATTGGGACTTCGGCGCCTGCCCGATGTGCCTCGAAGCCGCGGAGCAGGCGGCCCAGAAGCCTGGTCGCAAGAAGGCCGTCAAGAAGTCGGATTGCTGGATCCCGAAGGCCCGGCTCGAATACCTGCCCTGGGCGCGCTACTGCGTGAGCCACCAGGAATCCGAGGAACGCAACCGCGAAAGCGCGTGAGCGCTCCGGCGGAGACGGCCGGCGGCGAGGCGGCGCCGGCCGCGAGCGAGCCACGGGGGCTCGCCGGCAAGTGGTGGTTCTGGGCGCCGTGGCCGCTCTTGGTCGCGCTCGATCTGTGGAGCAAGGCGCAGGTGTTTGCGTTCCTGGCCGAGCGGAGTCCGGGAGTGCCGGAAGAAGCGCGGCAACCCTACGTCGTGTTCGACGGCGCCGTCCGTTTCGAACTGGTGACCTGGGGCAACACCGGCACCATCTGGGGGTTGTTCCAGAACGGCACCGCCGTCTTGATGGTGCTGCGCTGTGTCGCGCTGGTCGGGCTGTTGTGGTTCGTGCGCACAACCAGTCGGGCCGCACGCGTGCAGTTGTTCGTGCTGAGCCTGGTCTTCGCCGGGGCCGTCGGCAACCTCTACGACAACTTCGTGCGCGCCGACCGTTCGGTGCGCGACTTCCTGCACTTCACCGGGAGCTGGCCGTGGCAGTGGGACTTCCCGGCCTTCAACGTCGCCGACTCGTGCATCACCGTCGGCGCGATCGGCCTGTTTCTGCTGTTGTGGAGCGAGGATCGCGCCCCAAAGGAGCAGACGGTATCCTGACACCGGCCCGGGCGGGGCCCCGCGGCGATCGACCGAACGTGCTCGAAACCAAGATCGGCAGCCTGGAACTCGACAACCCGGTGCTCAGCGCATCGGGCACCTTCGGTTCGGGCTGGGAGGGGCACACGTTCTCCGACCTCGGTCGGGTCGGCGCGTTGGTCTCCAAGACGGTGACCTTGCAGCCGCGGCCCGGTAACCCGCCGCCGCGCATCCACGAGACGCCGGCGGGTATGCTGAACGCGATCGGGCTCGAAAACCGCGGCCTCGACGCGTTCGTGCGCGACTCGCTGCCGAAGATGCAGGAACTCGCGGCCTCGGGTCGGCGCGGCGGCCGGCGGGGACCGCGTGTCGTGGTCAACATCGGCGGTTCCGCGGCGGAGCTGACCGAGCTTGCGAGGCGCCTGTGTCGCGAGGGCGTCGACGCGCTCGAGGTCAACCTGTCG
>DRKG01000278.1 GCA_011051855.1 bacterium
CACCGCCGGACGAGCCGGTGAGCGAGTCGTAGCGGTTGCCGAGATAGATGTCGAGCCAGCCGTCGCGGTCGTAGTCACCGAACGTCACGCCATAGTTTTGGCTCGAGTTCGAGATGCCACGCAGCGCGGCCTCTTCGGTGAACACGCCGTTGCCGTTGTTGATGAACAACTGGCCTGGTTGGAAGTCGCCGCCGACCCAGATGTCTTGGTCGCCGTCGTTGTCGATGTCGGCCGCGGACATGCAGAGCACGATTCCGGAATTGCCCATGCCGCAGGTTGCGGTCAGATCCGAGAACTGCATGCCACCGTCGTTGCGGAAGTAGCGGAACGGCAGTCCGGGGATCGATGCGACGACGATGTCCATGTCGCGATCGCCATCGAAGTCGGCAACGCACATACCGCTGCCGTTGAAGCTGATCGAGTTCAGGACGCCGCCTATCCCGAGCGGTGCCTGTAGGGGCTGGAAGCTCTGGGCCGGCGTGGTCGACGCGAGGGCGCCGAAGAGGGCGAGCCGCACGAGCGGCTGGTGGAGCATCGATGGCATGGCGTTTTCTCAGTGCGGGCGGTCCAGACGACCCACACGCGCGATTCGCCTGCCGCGGTTCGAGCGAAGCAGTGTGTTGCCGCCGGCGGGCCGCTAGGTGCGGCCCCGCCGGCAGCGGGCGATTAGATGTCGCCGACCGTGTAGTGGATGCCGTTCGACGCGCGCGACGTCGGGCTGGCGAGGCTCAGGTCCAGCGTGGCGCTCTGAGCGAAGAACTCGAAGCCGTTCAGGCCGGTGCCGCCCGGGATCGTCAGCGTGGTCCACTGGTGGGTGGTCTGACCAGCGACGACGTCGGGGCCGATCAGCACGTCGGCGGCGGCGTTCAGCGTGCAGCCGGCCGGGAAGCCGACGAGCGCGAGCGGGATGCCCGGGTTCGTCAGGCCGATGATGCCGACGTGGAAGATCGCCGAGGCCTCGATGTTCGAGGTGGTCGCCGTGACCGGCAGGGCGTTGACCGGATCCTGGACCGGGCGCACGTCAGCGGCCAGGTCGAGCGGCAGCACGTCGGCGGCCGCGGTGATGATCGGCAGCGCGCCGTTCAGGTCCGAGGCGCCCGGATCGGCGCTCTGGCCGGCGACCGAGTAGCCGACGAGGATGTCTTCCGGACCGGTCGTGTGCATCGTGCCGAAGGCGATCTGGAAGTCGCCGGTGTTCACGTTGCCGCGGATCTGGAAGGTGCTCGGGTCGGTCGTGCCGAAGGCGTAGACGCCGTCGTAGGTGACCTGGTAGTCGCCGGTGGCGGCGTCTTCCTCGTAGGTGACCTGGCCGGAGCCGGTCAGGTTCGGCGAGAGGTCGGTCCAGACGTAGATCGCCTCGGACGGGTTGCTCAGCATCGCGGCCGTCGTCGGCGTCCAGTTGGTGCTGTTGCCGGCGCCGAAGGCGAGCTGGCCGTTGGAGTGGACCTCCATGCCGAGCGTGCCGGCCGCGACGCTGACGTCGTCACCGAGGACCAGCGGCACAGCGGCCGGATCCAGGCTGCCGATCGGGTTGATCACGCCGACCGGGTTGTAGATCACGACGTAGCCGGCGCCGGTGTTGGTCGCCTCGAGCTGGCTGTTGTTCAGGTCGAACGCGGCCGGAGTCTGGATCTCGTAGAACGAGGCGTACTCCTGGATGCAGCCCGGGCCTTCGACGATGGCCGTGGCGATCGACGGATCGGTCCCGCCGAGGGTGTAGTAGATGTTCGTGTTGACGAGGCGCGGCGAGAACAGACCGCCGGTGAACGGCGCGTTCGACGCGGAGCCGGCGTCCAGCGACAAGTCGGCGTTCGCGGCCAGCGGGCTCGGCATGCCGGTCGCCGTCGTGTAGGCGTGGGCGAAGCCCTGGCCGACGAGGGCGAACTTCCAGGTGCTGTTGGGGCCGATGCTGACCGAGTTGGACAGCGTGATCGGGGTCGGGACGCCAGCGCCGGCGGCGGTGCCGGTGCCGGTGGCGACCATGGTCCAGCCCGGATCGGTGTGGGCGGTGCCCGCGGCGGCCATGTAGACGTCGACGCCGCCAGCGGTGCCGGCCGTGGTCGAGAAGTTGAGGTCGAGCGAGGTGATGGTGACGCCGCCGCCGGTGAGGTCGGTCAGCTCAAAGTAGACAGCACCGCCAGCCGCGCCGCCGTTGTTGTTGGCGAACGTGGTCGTGAGCGGGCTCTGCGCGGTCACGGCAGCGGCCGAGACGAGCAAAGGGAGAAGAAAACGCATCTGCATGGTTCCTTTCTTGGAGACGTGGGGAGTTGCAAAGGGCAGTGGACAGTCACTGCCGAGCGCAGGAGCCTACCATCTTCGCCCGCGGTGTCCACCCGGTCTGGCAGGTGGTTTCTCCCGGTAAGACGTCCGGGGGAACGAGTTTACGGCAGAGAGTAGATGAGTCGCGCGGCGCCGCAACTCCCCGCTCCCATCGACCGAACGGTCGCACGGTGGCACCCGTGCCGCGTTGTGTGGGGCCCGGTCGGCGGTAGGATCGCGCCCCCCGTCTCGCATCGAGGCCCGATGTCGCCCGATACATCCGTCCTGATTCCCTGCGCGGCGTTGGCCTTCGCCTTGCTCGCGCAGTTCCTGCCGGCGCGCTGGCGCACACCCGGCGCCATCGTGGGCGCGGCGCTGGCCGCGATTGCGACCGCGACGGCCTTCCTGCGGTCCGAGCCCCCGGTTCCCGAAGCCGAGGTCGCGACGCGACCGATCGCCGAGGACCACGATGGCTACGTCGGTTCGGCGGCCTGCCGTGCGTGCCACCCGCACGAGCACGACACCTGGCACGATTCCTACCACTGCACGATGACGCAGGTGGCGACACCGCGGTCCGTGCTCGGCGACTTCGGCGGGCTCGACGTCCGCATCAAGGACAAGTACTACCGGCTCGGCCGCACCGGCGACGAGTTCTGGGTGGAACTCGACGACCCTTACGCGCCGGCCGGCGGGGACCCGCCGCGCATCCGCCGCCGCATCACGTTGGTCACCGGGTCCCACAACATGCAGGCGTATTGGTTCGAGAGCGGCTACGGCCGCGTGCTCGCTCAGTTACCGCTGTCGTGGCAGGTCGCCGAGAAGCGGTGGATCACGCGCGATGCGTCGTTCGTGCTGCCGCCCGGCGAAGAGCACTCGCTGCAGTACGGCAGTTGGAACCTGATCTGCATCAAGTGCCACGCGACTCAGGGGCGGCCGCGGCTCGACATCGAAGACGGTCAGATGCGCGACGCCGACACGCGCGTGGTCGAGTTCGGCATTTCGTGCGAGAACTGCCACGGTCCGGGCGGGGCGCACGTGGCCGCCAACCAGAACCCGGTCAGGCGCTACGTGTCGCGCTTCGCGGACGAGCCCGATCCGACGATCGTCAATCCGGCGAGGCTCGATCCGCGGCGCGCGACGCAGGTGTGCGGCCAGTGCCACGCGGTGTGGGACTACCACCTGAAGTCGGCGCGGATGCACGCGTGGTTCGAGAACGGCTTCACGTATCGGCCGGGCGATGACATCGAGAAGAATCGCGATCCGGTGTTCAAGGGCGCCAGCCAGTTCTGGTCGGACGGCCTGATCCGCACCGCCGGTCGCGAGTACAACGCCTTGCACGGCTCGAAGTGCTTCGACGGCGGCATGAGCTGCCTGTCGTGCCACGTGATGCATCCCGAGGACAGCGCCGAACGCACGCGCGAGGAATGGGCGAACGACCAACTGCATCTCGGCGATCTCGACCGTTCGTGCAAGGAGTGCCATGCCGACATCGCGGCCGCCGGGGCCGCGCACACGCACCACGTCCAAGGGTCGGAAGGCAGTCGCTGCGTCAATTGCCACATGCCGCACACGACCTACGGGTTGATGAAGGGCGTGCGCACGCACCGCATCGCCAGTCCGAGCGTCAAGGTCTCGCAGCGCACCGGGCGGCCGAACGCGTGCAACCAGTGCCACCTCGACAAGACGTTGGCGTGGACGGCCGAGGCCCTACACGAGTGGTATGGCACCGAGATGCCGCGGCTGAATCGCGTCGAACGCACGCTCGCCGCGAGTGTGCGCTGGGCGCTCGAAGGCGATGCCTGCCAGCGCGCTTTGATGGCTTGGTCGTTGGGCTGGCAGCCGGCGCAAGCAACTGCGGGCACGGACTGGCTGGTGCCGATCCTCGCCGAGCTGCTCGTCGATCCCTATCCCGCCGTGCGCTACATCGCGGAACGCTCGCTGCGCACGTTGCCCGGCTACGAGGAGTTCTGGAACCAGCTCGATGGGGCGCCCGAGGTGCGCCAGGCCGCACGCACCGCGGCACTCGAAGCCTGGCAGGCGAGCGGGGTTTCCACTTCGTTCGGCAAGGGGCGCCCAGCGCTGCTGCTGAAGGCCGACGGCATGGTCGACCGCGAGGCGTTTGCGAAGGTCGTTGCGCGCCGCGACGACTCCGAAGTCCGATTGATCGAGTGATGGCCCATTCCCGAGAACGAGATTCGTCCCCATCTGGTCCGTTGGCTGGCCCGCTGGCGCAGAGCCGGCGTTTCGGGTGGTGGTCGCTGTTGTGTTGGCTCGCGCTCGGACTCGCCCTCGAGTCCCTGCACGGGTTCAAGGTCGGTTGGTATCTCGAGGTCGTCAACGAAGGTCGCCGTCTGCAACTCACGCTGGCCCACAGCCACGGCGTGCTATTGGCGCTGATCAATCTCGTGTTCGCCTGCAGCATGCAGCGGGAGGCTGGGCCGCCTGCACTGCTGGCGCGCGCCGGCAAGTGCCTGAGATGGTCGGCCGTCGCGATGCCGCTGGGCTTTCTCGGCGGCGGCGTCCTGGCGGTGGGCGCCGATCCCGGCCTGCCGATCGTGTTGGTGCCGATCGGCGGCCTGTTGTTGTTCGCCGGCGTGCTGTTCGCCGCGCGGGCGGCGAGTGCGAGCGCGACGTGAGGCCCGGCCGGCGCCCTGCTACTTGCGGAGACTCTCGATCAGGGTGAGGACTTGGTCGCCGTGTCGGCGGACGTCGACCTTCTCGGTGACGTGCCGCACGATCCCCTTGTCGTCGATGAGAAAGGTCCTGCGCTTGGCGTAGGAGCGGTCAGCGCGCAGCACTCCGTACTTCGCGGCGACGCTGCCGTCCGGATCGCTGAGTAGGTGGAAGTTCAGCTTCTGTTCCCGCTTGAACTTCGCCTGCGCCTTCACGTCATCGAGGCTGATGCCGTAGACCGTGACGCCGTGCTTCGCGAACTCTGGCGCTGCGTCCCGCAGCGCGCACATCTCCATCGTTCAACCGCCGGTCGACGCCTTCGGATAGAACGCCAGCACGGTCCAGGTCTTCGACGGGCCGCCGAGCCGAGTCATCGAGCCGGTCTCGTCGTTGAGGCGGGCCGCCGGCGCCGGCTTGCCGATCTCGATCGCGGCCGCTTTGGGAGCCTTGGCTGGTTCGGTCTTGGGTTGCTGCGCGGTGAGCGGCAAACACAGCAGAACGGCTGAGATCAGGAGTCGCATGCCGGCGAACGTTACTACCGCGATCGGGCCAGACGGTCAGTCTCGCTTCTTCGGGACGTTCTTGTTGCGGTCGCGCGGCATGGCGATGATCCGGCGGAGCCAGGGTTGGATTGCTGCTGCCGCCAGTTTGCTGGCGCGTTCATTGGGGTGCGCGTCGGCCGCGTTGACGACCAGTTCCTCCGGTCGGTGCTCGCGCAGCAGCGGCAGCAGATCGAGGTGGGCGATGCCTTGGGATCGCCAGAACTCGTCGAGGCGCCGGTGGATGTCGGCGTGGGCGTAGTCCGGGCCGATTCCGTGCAGGAACGGCCAGGTGACGACGCTCAGGCGGCCGCCGGACCGTTCGACGAGCTGCGCGAGCGTCTGCAGGCGCTCCTGCTGCCGCTGCCAGAGCTCGCCGCGGTAGGCCTCGCCGATGAACGAGAAGTAGTCGCCGACGCCGGGCAGTTGCGCGATCACGACCCGGTAGTAGAGCGTGTCGAGAAGGTAGCTGCTGTCGAACAGGGCGAGTCGGCCTTCCGCCTCCTTCGCCGCCGCGGCGAGCGTCTCCTGCCAGTGCGGCAGCAGATCCATGACGTCGTTGAGGCAGTAGACGAGCACGACCTCGTCGAAGGCGTAGCCGAGTGCGGCGGCGAGCTTCAGGTCTTTGATCTCGGCGGCGGTGTCGCGGCCGTTCTTGGCCAGCACGTGGACTTCCCAACTCGGGTTGTCACGCCGCAGCAGGTTGGCGGTGCGCGCGTTCACGTCGACGATGCCGTGGCCGGCGGTGAAGGAATCGCCGACGAAGGTGATCCGGTGGTCGGCGCGGATCGTGCCGAGGTCGTAGTCGACGTCGTCGCGGTAGCCGACGTTGTTGAAGCGATAGTGGCGGGTGAGCCAACGGCGGGCGACCTTCGTGTAGCCGATCGAGTCGGTGGTGTCGTGCACGAAGCGATACCAGAGTTCGCCAGCGGCCAGCGCCGAGGGCAGCGGCACGGTCAGCACCAGAAGGTTGCCGAACACCAGGCGGTGCCACGGCACCGGCTTGCCGCGCCAGCGGTTGTAGCGGAAGAACGCAACCGCGAGCAGGATCAGTTGGATCGGGGTCGCGAGCACGGCCAGCAGGAAGCCGTCTTCGGAAGGAATCGTCAGCAGCGCCCAGACGGCCAGCAGGCAGGCCAGCAGCGTTGTCGACGACAACCACGGCGTCTTGCGGCGCGGGGAACCGGCAGCCGACGGGACCCGGAGACGCACGCGCATCCATACGTTGACCAGCGTCGCGGCGCCGAGGATGGCGGTCAGTTGCAGCCAGTCGAAGTCCATGCCGCCGGCACGCTACCACATCCCTGGCGCCGGACGGGGGATGGGGAGCGTCCACCGGCAAGAACCCGCTTGCGCTGGCCTCCACTGGCCGGTCACCTTCGCATCGATGTCGTTCCTGCGTGCGAACCGGGCGGCGCCGCTGTGGATCGCGGCGTTGGTGCTGCTGGCCTACTGGCGTGTGACCACCTGCGGTTTCATTTGGGACGACGACGACTACGTCACGCAGAACCCGGTCTTGCGCACCTGGGGGGGGATCTGGCGCATCTGGTTCGAGCCGACCTCGTTGCCGCAGTACTACCCGCTCGTGCACACGTCGTTCTGGCTGGAATACCGCCTGTGGGGGCCGTGGGCGCCGGGCTACCACCTCGTCAACGTCGTGCTGCACGCGTGGTCGGCGTGGTTGCTGCTGCGATTCGGCCGGCGCCTGGCTCTGCCGGGGGCGCTGTTCGGGGCGCTGTGGTTTGCGGTGCACCCGGTGCACGTCGAATCGGTGGCGTGGATCACCGAACGCAAGAACGTGCTGTCGCTCCTGTGCTACCTGTTGGCGGCCGGCCGCTGGCTCAGGTGGCACGATGACGGCGGCAAGCGCGACTACGCAGTCGGCTCGGTCTGGTTTCTGTGCGCCCTGCTCAGCAAGACGGTGACCGCTTCGCTGCCGGCCGCGCTCCTCGTCTTGCTCTGGTGGCGCGATGGTCGACTCAGCCGCCGGGGGCTCCTCGGTGCCCTGCCGTGGTTTCTGGCCGGCGCCGGGCTCGGTTGGTTCACGGTGCACCTCGAGGCGACCCACGTCGGCGCCGCAAATGCGCCGTGGCAACTGGTCGGTGCCGAACGGCTCCTGGTCGCCGGGCGTGCCTGTTGGTTCTACGCCTTCAGCCTGGTCTGGCCGTTCGCGACCTGTTTCAACTACCCGCGCTGGCAGCTCGACCCTTCGTCGTGGCTGCAGTGGGCGTATCCGGTCGGGGCGGTACTGCTGGTCGCGCTCGCGCTCGTGCTGCACCGTCGCATCGGTCGCGGCCTCGCCGCGACGCTATTGTTATTCGGCGGCACTTTGGTGCCGGCCATCGGCTTCTTCGACGTTTATCCGTTCCGGTATTCGTTCGTCGCGGACCACTTCCAGTATCACGCCAGCCTTTCGGTCTTGATGGCGCTGGCGGCGTTTTTCTTTCGCCGTACGCGACCGCTGGGCGCGAGGATTGTGGGCGCCCTCGCCGTGGCTTGGCTTGCGGCCATGGCGGTGACGTCGATGCTGTTGATTCCTCAATACAAGGATTTCGAGACCTTGTGGATCGAAACCTTGCGCAAGAATCCCGATTCGGCATTGGCGCTGTCCAATCTCGGTGGCATTGCGACCGACCGGCGCGATTTCGAGGCCGCCCGCGACTATCTACAGCGGGCATTGGATGTCGAACCGAGCAACGCCGAGGTGCGCAACAACCTCGGTGTGATCGCCTATCTCACCGGCGACCCGCGGGCGGCGGAAGGGCACTACCGAGACGCGCTGAAGTGGAAACCGCGCGACCCCAACGCCCGCAACAACCTCGCGGTGTTGATGCTCGACGACGGCAGAAAGCAGAAAGGGCTCGCACTGGCGCGGGAGGCGGTCGAGATCGACCCGGACTACTACCAAGGGCATCTGACGCTGGCGCGCGCGCTGCGCGAAACGGGGCGTTTCGGTGACGCCTTGCGGCATTACGAGTGGGTTCTGCAGCGCACGCCGGGTGCGGTGGACGCGCGCAAAGGGGCGGTGCGCTGCCTGCTCGGACTCGGCAAGGCGAGTGTGGCCGGCGGCAACGCGTTGCGCCTGCTCTCGTCGCACCCTGACGATGTCGAGGCCAGGGGGTTGTTGGCGACGGCGCTTGCGCGCGCCTTGTCGGGTGCGCCGGTCGAGAAGGTGCGTGCGATGGCGGTGCGTGCGATCCAGAACGGCGGCGTCGACCCGGATCCGATCTTGCCGCTACTGGCCGAGGAGCTGGCCGCGTTGGGCGAGGAGGAGCTTGCGCGCGCGGTTCGGAGCGGCGGCTGACGGCAGGCCAAGCATGCATCATTGCGCCTCTGCGATAATGGATTGCGCCTGCGTAGGAACCATTTCGGTGGACCGGCAATAGAGAGCGCGTGGCCGCGCGAGGAAGCGAGGAAAGGTCTCCACAAACCCGAATCAGGCCGTAGGATATCCAAAGCAGAAGCCTGAGTCTGTCTGCAGGCTTCCTCGTCTCTCACGCCTATCTCCAAGGATTCATGAAGATGCGTTTCCTCCTCTCCCTGACGGTTGCCGCAGCTGCGGTCACCGCCCAGAGCCCGCTGACCACGACCTTCGCCAACAACAACGGCGGGCTCACTGGCGGCGCGGTCTACTTTGACCTCGAGTGCCTCGACCCCGCAGGCATCACCATCACCGACCTCGACCTCAACTTCGGTAGCACCGCCGGTACTGCTGGCAGCATCGACGTCTACCTGAAGCCGAACACGTGGGCGCCGCACACCGACCCGTGGATCGGCCCGATCGCGACGGGTGCGGTTGCGGCCAGCAGCGCGCCTGGCACGCCGACCAACGTCGTGCTGTCGACGCCGCTGAGCTTGGGGGCCGGCTGCAAGTTCGGCGTCGCGATCGTCGCCAACGGCTTGTCGCACGCCTACACGACCGCGACGACCCTGCCGGCGACCTACGCCACGGCTGAGCTCGAACTCACCGTCGGTGGCGGCTCGAACGCGCCGTTCAGTGGCGCGGCCTTCTCGCCGCGCCTGGTCAACACCAGCATCTACTACACTTCGGGCGGCACCTGCCCGGACATCGCGCTGGTCTCGGAGGAGGGTGCGGGCTGTGTCGCCCAGTACGCTTCGTTCTACGAGGAGATGGCCCCGACCGCGTTCGACCTCAGTGGCATGGAGCTCGTCGGCACCCCGAACGGCGCCGGTGGCTTCGACGTGACGCTGCAGCCCGGCACCATCGACCCGGTCGGCACGATCGACCCGACGGCCGTGCCGCTGGTGCTCGGTGACGACGTCAGCCTCGCCGTCGGCACCCTGGGCATGGAGGTCTTCTCGAACGGTCAGGTGGCGTTCGGCCCCGGCAACAGCACGAACTGGTCGCCGAGCGTCGGGGCGATGCTGGGCAACCCGTCGACGGCCCTCTACTGCTGGAGCGACTACTCGCCGAACTTGGCCGGTTCGGGCCCGGTGGTCTACGAGGAAGACGCTTTGTCCGGCCAGGTCCAGGTGACCTACGACGGCGTCTACATGTTCGGCACGTCCGATCCGACGACCGTGCAGTACCGCATCGACAACGCCGGTGGCGGCTGGGTGATCAGCTTCGGCACGATGGCGACGACCGGCCCCGAGAACTTCCTCGTCGGCTACTCGGTCGGCGGTCCGAGTGGTGACCCGGGCCCGACCGACCTGTCGACCCTGGGCGTGCTGTCGACCGCTGGTTCGGATACGCTGCCGCTGAGCCTGACCGCCATCGGCCGTCCGGTGCAGGGCGCTGCCGCGGTCAACTTCGACGTGACCACGGGCAACATCCCGGCCTCGGCCCTGTCGCACATGGGCATCGTCGGCCTGACGAGCCCGGGCCTGCCGCTGGACAGCATCGGCATGCCGGGCTGCTTCCTGAACGCGAGCGCGGACGTGCTGACGTTCTCGTTCCCGGTGTCGACTCCGGACTTCACCTGGACCGCTCTGTCGATCCCGGCCGGCCCGGTGTTCTTCAGCGGCTTCCAGTTCAGCGTGCAGTCCGCCATCTTCGGCACCTCGGCCAACAGCTTCCTTGGCCTCGGCGCTCTGACGAGCAACGGCCTGACGTGCACCATCGGCACCCTCTAGGCGCCTGCTGATTCCGGGGGATTCGTCTCCCGGACTCTGCGAACGGCCTTCGGCTTCTGGGAAGTCGAAGGCCGTTCGCATGTACGGCGACCGTCAGCGTCGCTGCGGGTGCGCCTGCAAGTAGTCGCGGATGCCCTCGGCGATCAGGCGGTGGCCGACGTCGTTCGGGTGCTGGTCCGTGGGGTGGACCCACAGCTCCGAGGCCTCCTGGCCAGCAAACTTGGCGAGCAGGTCGACCCATTCGATGCCGTGCCGGTCACAGTGTTCGGTGATCAGTCGGTGCAGGCCCTCGAGTGGGTAGTGGCGCAACTGCGTGACCATCGGGAACACCGCCACGAGCAACCGCACACCGTGCTCGTCGGCGATCTCCTTGATCGCGGTCAGCGCGTTCAGCGAGCGCGCAATCGAGTCCTTGTTCTGTGCCTGAAAGACGAGGGTCGCCTGCGCGAGCAGCTCCGGGGGGTAGGCGAACTCGCGGGCCTTGCGCCGCTGCCATGCCAACTGGATGGCGTTGAGCACTTCGCTGATGCCGCCGAGCCAGGGCTTGCCCTGGAGCTGGGTGGAATAGGTGAGCATCGGCACGTTGCCGAGGTCGTTGAGGCAGAACCCGATGATCAGGACGTCCGGGTGGAATGCGACGCCGTCCGTTCGGATCCAGTCGACGTAGCCGGCGGTCGTGTGGGATCCGGCCGCGAACCCGCCGTTGATGACTTCGACGGGGCCATCGTGCTCCTCGCGCAACATGCTCTCCAGCACCTGCGACCACGTGTCCTCGGTCTGCACGCCGCTGCCGAACGTGAACGAGTCCCCGACCGTGAGGATACGGAGTTCGCCCGGCTTCTTCTCCACGTCGAACGGCAGGTCGCGGAAACCTAGGTCGTTGATTACCGCGGAGACGCAGCCGTCCTCGTCGAAGTAGTCGAGCGTCGGTCGGTCGTAGAATTGCCGGAAGGACAGGCCGGGGCGCAGTGTGCCCCGCGGATGCGGTCGGTCGGCGGCGCCTTCGTCAGAGGTGCGCAGGAAGTTGGCAATCTCGCTCGTCGGCACCGCGCCGCCCGTGCTCGTCCAGATCTCGGGGGGCGTGAACGGTCTCGGTTTGAGCGTGCGGTAGAGGAACTCGGCGCCGACGGCACTTACCGTCAGCGCGGAGAACATCAGCAACAGCCGTTTGCCGACCTTTGCGCTCGTCTTGGGCGTGCTCGCGTTCGTCATTGGCCCGCATTCGTAGGGCAGCATCGACGCCGACGCCAGTGCCGAGTGATCCCCGGTGACGTGCGATCAGACGACGGACGGCCCTGGCGGCCCTACGGAATCGCGATCGTCACGGCCTTCGGGAACGAAGTGCGGAACAGCGCGAAGTTGACCGTGTCGATGGTCAGTGATGTTGCGTACATCGTCAGACCGCTGAACACCGGCGACGATGGCACCGAAATCGGCACGGAGCGTGCGCCGGTTGCGTCGAGCACCCCGATCGGGGCTGGCACCAGCGGGTTGCCGACGGTCAAGGACCACTGCGTCAGACCGTCCGGCAGGATCGGCACGATCGGGCCTCCGGGGATCGGCACCTGGGCCTCGGTCAGAGACAGCGCGGTCAGGCAGAGCAGGCCCTCGTCGCCGGGGATGCGCACTTCGAGAGTCGACGACGTGCCGACTTGCAGCGGTGTTGCGAGCCACATCTGCGGCTCCTTCACATGCACGATCTGGTTGGCGGCGATGCCGGTCAGGTACTGCACTTGGCCGCTCGGCCAGGTGAGCCGGACCATGTCGATGGTGGCCGCCGAGCCGAGGCCGAAGTGGACCCGCGCGTCGGAACTCGCGGCGAAGCCTGTGCCGCTGCGAACCCACTGACGTTGGTGGTGGCTACCAGTGAACACCTCGATGCGCGTGCCGAGTCCGTCGCGGTTGCTGACGGTGCCTTCACACCGGAACTTGATCCAGTTCCCACCGGGCGTCTGGTTCTGATAGATCGCGACGCCGTCGGGGGCGGCGATCCAGGGTGGTCCTTCGTGGAAGCGCTGGATCAAGTCGATGCGGCCGTCGTCGTCGAAGTCGGCGATGGCCGCGATGTATTGCTCGTAGGCGTGGGCGAGACCGAGGGCCGGTGCCACATCGGACCACGATACGTTCGCAGCCGCGGGCATGGCCGGGTTGCGATACAGCATGTTCGGCGTGCTCTGGTGCACGACGTGCAGGTCCTGCCAGCCATCATTGTCGTAATCGAGGAAGTGGCTGGCCCAGCCGATGCCGAAGCCGACGAGGCCGTAGGTATAGGTGTCGTCGCGATATTGGCCCTGCGCGGCATCCCACTGCATGAACAGGTGGTCGATGGGAAGGTCTGTGAAGTATGCGTCGACGCCACCGTCGTTGAACACGTCGAGGAAGTCGACGCTCATGCCGAAGATGCCGAAGTTGGCATTGATCTGCGCGCCGACGGCCGTGAACGTGCCGTTGCCGTTGTTGCGCCAGACCTCGTTGGGAGGCGCGCCGATGCTGCCCTTGTCGTTGACCTCGATGATGTCGGGCCAGTTGTCCTCGTTGTAGTCGAAGAACGCGGTCACCAGGGTCAATCCGATCCCCGCGCAGCCGGCCTGGGCGGTGACGTCGCTGAAGTATCCGTTTCCATCATTGTGGTACAGCACGTTCGGTGACGCGCCGGTGAACGGTCCAACCAGATAGCGGTTGCCGACGTACATGTCGAGCCAGCCATCGCGGTCATAGTCGCCGAACGTCACCGAGAAGGTCTCATCGGCGGTCACCAGGCCGCGGGCGGCGGCCTCTTCGGTGAAGGTGGCGTTGCCACCGTTTATGAACAGTTTCAGCGGTTGGAAGAAGTGGCTGACGAATATGTCCTGGTCGCCATCGTTGTCGATATCGGCTGCGCGCACGCAGATGACTTCACCGGAGGTGCCGAGGCCAGCCGAAGCCGTCAGCTCGGTGAACACCATGCCACCGTCGTTGCGGAAGTAACGGAACGGTGTGCCCGGTGCGCCGGCGATCGCTGCGTCGACGTCGCCGTCGCCGTCGAAGTCGGCGACACAGAAGCCGTTGCCCGCGTAGCCCGACGTGTGGACCATTCCGGTGATGCCGAGCGGCGCCTGCAACGGTTGAAACTGAGCCGTCAGGAAAGTGCACGTACAGA
>DRKG01000279.1 GCA_011051855.1 bacterium
CCGCCGAGGCCGGTCGATCGCAGGAACGACAGCCAGCCGAGGCCGTGCTGCTGGTACGGGCGCAGCTCGCCGCGGAAGCCGCGGGCAGGCGACAGCGGCTCGACCTTGTCGAAGCGGGCGATGCGCCGGCGCAAGGCGCGCAGATCGGTATCGACCTGCAGTTCGTCCGCCTGCGCCGACAGCATCGCGTCGAGCAGCAGTGCGTGGCTGGAACGCACCCGCAGCGCGTCGCCGTCCTCGGTCGCCTCCATCAGCCTCAGGCTTTCGAGCCGCCGCAGCCACTGTTCGGGCAACAGCCCCAGCGAGCCGTCGTCGAGCTCGACGAAACCGTCGGTGCGGGCCTGGCCGCGCAACAGCTCGGGCAGGGTGGCGCGATAACCCGGGAACGCCACCTCGCCGTGCACCTCGAACCAGTCGAGACCGGTGCTCACCGAACCCGAGGAGCCGGTCGCGACCCGCAGCGGGGCGTGCTCGGCGAGCAGGCGAACGCCCTCGGAGGCCAGTGCCTCGGCGATCGCCGCGAAGCGCTCGCGCGGCCACGCCCACGGCTCGGCGGTGCCACCGTCGCCGGCACCGGCCATCGCCGCAGCAACCACCTCCGCGCAGCGCGCGGCGAGGGCGCGTTCCGTGTCGGCGTCGCGCCGCTGCGGTGGATCCGTCGGCAGGATCGCCGCCCGTTCGATGGGTTCCGCACACAGTTCGCCGTCGTAGTCGAACCCGAGTTCGGCGCGGATCGGGGCATCGGTTCGGCTCGGCATGCGAACCCGGACGACCGCGGTCGGCCGCCCTACCGGAAGCCGCTGCAGCAGCGCGCCGCACGCGTCGAAGGCGCCCGGCAACCCGGCCAACATCGCCAACGCACGCGGTTCGTCGGCAACCGGCAGTTCGAGATCTCCGCGATCGTACAGGTCCTTCGCCAGCTCATAGGCCCCGCCAAAGTCGATCGCGATGATGCGGCGCTGCTCCCACAAGTAGGCGAAACCGCCCTGGATCAGCTCGTCGCGATCCGACGTCGCGTGGAACAGGTCGGCGACCGCCAACTGCTGCTCGCCGCGCACGAGCACACCGCCGAACGCGACCACCCCGTCTCCCGGACGCTCCCGGCGCCGCAACTCGAACCGGAACGGCGCCCGCACGTCGACCTGCAGCGGCTCGATCTCGCCCTGCTCCGTTTCGAACCACACGTGCTCGGCCTCCTGCAACTGTGCCAACACGATTGGTGCGGCCGCCGCGGAAACAGGCCAGATGCGGTTGATGCTGATCGCGCGGCGGTTCCAGTGGTAGGAGTTGTGGTTGGCGTGCGAGTTGTAGACATCGAGCAACCGCCGTTCGGCCGCGGGCAGATGGGGCAGCGCATCGATCGCCACCGCCTTGTGCCCGAGCGGCCCGTGACGCTTCTCGCGCTTGCGCCAACTGCGCGAACGGACCTCCAGACAGAAGTGCGCATCCGAGCCGGGCCATGGCTGCGGTGAAACGAAGAACTCGAGCTTCGGCGCCGGCGCCTCATCCGGCATGCAAGTGCGCTCGTCGAGGGCGTGCAGGCGATGGCGCCACGTGTGCGCGGCTTCGTCTGCATCGGCGGCGTCGTCCTCCCCGCCATCCTCCTCGCCTGCGCCGACGACCTCGCCAGCGCCCAGCTCGGCCGCGATCTCCTCAAAGGACTCGAGCAGACCGCGCACCAACAGCACCCCGGCATGGATGTGCCGACACAACGGGGGTTCGTCGCACGTGCAGGTCGCCGACAGGCGTTCTTCGGTGAGGTCGGCGGAGTCTTCGGGGATGTCGAGCACGACCTCCGCAAACGCACGACGCGACCGTTTCACGCGCAGGATCGCGCGGCCCTCCAAGACGTCCCTGATCTCGACGTCACCGCGTTCGAACAGCGCTCGTCCTTGGCGCTTGGCGAGGGCGGAGAAGCGCGGACGCGGTTGTGGGCTGGGAGTGCTCATCTGGTTCGGTGCTGAGAGGGGGCGCCTGAGCCGCCCGGGCCCGACGGCATCAGCCGCACGGCGCCACCAAACATCAGAGGTGTGCCACCGGGGGCCATTGCGCCGCAGGCCATGCGCGAGATGCCGGGCAGCCTACGCATCAGCGAGCCGTTCGCGCAACCGGGCGAGGATCTCGTCCGGTTCGACCATGCGGCCGATGGCGTCATAGCCTTCTGCGAGGTGGCCTTCGACGGGGCCGAGCCGCTCGACGCCGCGCCGCTCCAGGGCCGCGAGGTTCGCCTGCACGGCGGGCGCGCGCCACATCGCGTCGTTCATCGCCGGACAGACGACGATCGGGCACTGCACCGTCAGGGCCAAGAGAGCGACCGGATCGTCGGCGGCGCCCATGGCGAGCTGGCTCAGCATCCCGGCGGTCGCCGGCGCAATCAGATACACGCGGGCGTCCCGCGCCGCGTCGATGTGCGGCACGGTGCCGTCGGCGTCGACCTGCGTCGACGACAGGATCGGCTGCGTGCCGGTCAGTCCGCCGAACGTCGACGGGCCGACGAAGGCGAGCGACGACGGCGTCATCGCGACGCGCACGTCACAGCCGTCCTGCACCAGACGGCTGACGACGAACGCGACCTTGTAGGCCGCGATGCCGCCACCGACGCCGACTACGACCTTGGGCTTCACAGCTCCAGCAGCTCCCGCACCTGCGCGATGGTCCGTTCGAGATCATCGTTGACGAGGAACACGTCGTAGAGAGGCCGGCCCCCGAACGACTCGTGCGCGGCCGCGATCTCCTGCTCGGCGATGCGCACACGTTGCTCGATCTCTTCGGGCGAGTTGCTGCCGCGGCGTTCGAGGCGCCGCCGCAACTCGGCGAGGCTCGGCGGCTCGATGAACACGTAGAGCCCTTCGACACCGCGCTCGCGCAACTGCCGCGTGCCGGCGACTTCGATCTCGACGAGAAAGGTCTTGCCCCGCGCCAACGCCGCGTCCATCGGCCAGCGCGGCGTGCCGTACATGTTGCCGTTGTAGGTGGCCGACTCGAGGAACTGGTTCTCGCGCAGACGGCGCTGGAAGTCCTCGGTGGTCAGGAAATGGTAGTCGATGCCATCGCGCTCGCCGTCGCGCATCTGGCGCGTGGTGGCACTGACCGAGAACTCGACTGCCGGATCCTGCTTGAGCGCGCGGCAGACCGAGGTCTTGCCGGCGCCCGACGGGCCCGAGATCACCACCAGTCTGCCGTGCTTCTCACCCATGCTCACCGTCACCTCATTCGAGGTTGGCCACCTGCTCCTTGATCGTCGCCACACAGCTCTTCATCGCCACGACCGCGTGCGCAACCTCGGTGTCGGGCGACTTCGAGCCGAGCGTGTTGGTCTCGCGCAGCAGTTCCTGCAGCAGGAACTCGAGCCTCCGGCCGACCTCGCC
>DRKG01000280.1 GCA_011051855.1 bacterium
GTAGCTCGGCGCGTCGGCGGTGTATGGCGCCACCGCGACGTCGGCCGCCTGCAGCACCGAAGGAACCCGTTCGTGCGGCACCGACTCGGTGTGCACGATCGCGCCGTCGGCATCGGCGACCGCCCGCCGCACGCGCTCCCGCTCCGGGCCATCGCCGACGATCCACAGCCCGCAGGTCGGCCAGCGGCGGCGCAACGCCGCGAAGGCGTCGAGCAAGAAGCCGATGCCGTGCCAGGGTTTGAGCGAACCGAGAAACACCATCGTCGGGCGACCCTGCAGCGACGCCGGCCGCGTGAGCTTCGGGGCGTCGGCGAAGCGCGCGAGGTCGGCGCCGTTGCCGAGCACCTCGACCCGATCGGCCCGAACACCTTCCCGCACCAGTTCGTCGGCGAGCGCGTGGGATACCGCCAAGACCTTGTCGGCACCCTGCATCACGTCGCGGCACACGCCGCGCGCAGCGTGCTGCAGCCCGAGATGCCGGAACCGCGCCGCCTCGCGCCACAGCGGGGCGTTGGCTTCGACCACGAACGGGACGCCGAGGGCGCGCGCATGCAGCAGCCCGGCCAGACCGAACAGCGACAAGCGCTCGTAGACGGCGCGGTGCGGCCCGCAGTCCTGCAAGGCTGCAAGCATCGCCTCGGCGTGTGCGATCTGACGCAGTTCCCCGGCCAACCCGCGCGCCCGCTCGGGCGCGACGAACTGGGCCCGGTGTGGCCGAAAGCCCGCGAGCGACCCCGCGCGCGCGACCACGACGTCGAGCGCGACCCCGACCCGGTGCAGCGCCGTCGCCATGGCGCGCAGGTGCACCGAGGCGCCCTTGTGGCCGTCCGGAGGAATGCCGGGGTCGGCACAGAGGAACGCGACGCGGTCGTCCATCACCTCTGCCCCTCGGCGGCGGCAACCGCCCCTTCGAAGTGTTCGCGCAGCCGGCCGACGTTCTTCTCCAGGTCGAACAACTCCTCGGCGCGCTCGCGCCCGACCACGGCCAGACGGTCGCGCCGGCCCGGATCCAGCCAGAGTTGCTCGATCGCGGCGGCCAGCGCGCCTTCGTCCCCGATCGGCGTCAGCAGGCCGGCACGGCCGTGGTCGACGATCTCCTCGACACCGCCGACGGCGGTGCTGATCACCGGCAGCCCCTGTGCCAACGCTTCGAGCAGAACCGTCGGCAACGCATCGCGGTTGCCGTCCTCCCCGATGCGGCACGGCAGCACGAACAACGTCGCCTGTTGCATCAGTCGGCGCACATCGTCCTGGTTCCTGAGCCCGACGAACTCAACCTCCGACAGGCCGAGGCGATCCCGCTGCGCGAGCAGTCGCACGCGTTCCTCGCCGTCGCCGACGATCCGGCACGGCGGCCGCAGACCGTGCGCGGACAACTGCGCGAGCGCGTCGAGCAAATGGTGGAAGCCCTTCTTCTCGACGAGGCGCCCGACCCCGAGCACGAACGGCTCGGCCGGCTGCCTGCGATCGCGCGGATGGAACAGTTCGGTATCGACGCCGTTGTAGAGCACCCGCAGGTCGATCGGACGCTCGCCGGCGAGTTCGCTCTCGATCCACCGGCGGTTGGCCTCGCACACCGTGACCGCGAAGGCCGCCGGGCCGAGCAGCGACCGGAACACGTCCGGGTCGATGCCGGTGCGATAGATGTCCTTGGCGTGGCAGGTGACGCTGAACGGCAGGCGGGCGAACGCACCGGCCGCGCGAGCGACGTTGGCCGCGACGGTCGCGAAGTGCGCGTGCAGGTGCTGCACGCCGTGCTGGCGCGCAATCGCGGCGACGTCGAAGCCCTGGCCGAGAACCTGGAACGTATCCGGCCGCTCGGCCGCCAGCAGATGGTCGAGCTGGTCGAGCACCGCCGGCGCCAACTCGGCGAGCCGCGCGCGTTCGCCGCGCAGATGCTGCGACCACGCCTCGGCCTTGCGCGGTGGCACGTAGACGACCGGCCGCTGCAGGTCGGCGAGGCCGCGGTGGAACACGCCGCAGTCGGGCTTGTTGAGTGAGAACACCGTCACCTCGACCCCCTGCCGCTGCAGCGCCAGGATCTCGTTGAGGATGAACGTCTCCGACGCGCGCGGGAACTTCTTCAGGACGTAGCCGACGTGCATGGCGGCCCCCTCAACTGCGCGCGCCGCGGGCGGCGACGCTCGGGTTGTGGCGGCGGTCACGCCGCTCGAGCAACAGGTTGGCGGCGATCTGCGCCCCGCGACAACGCAGCGGTCCGGTGGCCTCATCGCCCGCGACGGACAGCGCCGGGCGGGCGAGGCTGCGCTCGATCGCGGCCGCGAGGACGTGGGGGTCGCGCGCCTGCGCCGGCTCGACCAGATCGAGCGCCGCGAGTTCCTGCAGGCGGCGGCAGCGAACGAGTTGTTCCCGCCGCGGCGCCGTGCGCGGCACCGCCAACAGGCGAACCCCGCTCGCCAGACACTCGTAGACGGTGTTGTAACCGCCCATGCCGACGACCAGGTCGCTGGCCATGCGCAGGCCCTGCATGTCGCGGCTGCTGCGCAGCAATGTGATCCGGGGTTCGCGCTCGACCGCCAGTCGCAGCGAGCGGAACGCATCTTCGGCAAGCAGCGGCCCGGCGACGATCGTCGCGCGCAGATCGCGCGAACGCAGCGGTCCGCGCAAGGCCGCAGTCGCGCTGCGCAGCAGTTCGTAGCCGTCCTCGCCCCCGCCGGTGGTCACCAGCACGTGCCGCAGGTCGTTCTCGCGCCGACGCGGCGCTGCCATCTGCGCCTCCGGCGCCACCACGGCGCCGGTGAACAGCGCCTTCCGCGCGACGTCGTCGGGGAACCCGTACTCGGTCAGCGGGTCGAACACCTCGCGGTCGCCGTAGACGAACAGATCGTCGTAGCATTGGCGCATGTGCTCGAACGCATCGTTGTCGCGCAGCTCGCGCCGCGCGGCGACCGGCTCGTCGAGCACGTCGCGCAGTCCCAGCACGACGCGGGTGCGCAGGCCTTCGTGCTGCAGCCGTCGCAACACCGGCAACAGTTCGCCGCCCGGCCCACACGGCGAATGGTCGACCAGGAACACGTCCGGACGGAACGCGCGCACGGTCGCGGTGATCAGGTCGCTGCGCAGCTCGGTCACCGCCCCGAAGGTCAGGTCGAGTCGGCGGGACACGTAGGCGCCGGCCTCGTCCTTGCCGATCGACGGCAACTTGACCAGATCACATCGCTCGGGCAGCGGGAACACTTCGGGCACCGGCGACCCGGTCAGGCACAGCACCTGCGCGTGCGGGCTCGCCGACACCAGCGCCCGCGCCATCGTCACGCTGCGACGAAGGTGGCCGAGACCGACGGAGTCGTGGCTGTAGGTGAGGATGCGCATGGGGGCGAGGCGGGCGAGCGGCCGGGTCGTTCTGGCGGGCAACACGTGCCGTGCAGGTCAATCCGCGTGCCGCATCCGCGCGCACCGCCGACCGTCGGAAAGCCGGACAGATCGCGTGCGGAAACCGGGCGCCCCCTATGCGTCGGACCGCATTTCGTAAAACTAGATCGCGCAGCCTGATACCGGCACGCCATCCGGCGGCGGAAAGCGCCAGGCCAGGTACTCGCAGTTGCCCAGGAGGCGTTCCGGCAGGCGCGGATCGAGCGCGCCAAGGGGACCTGCGGCCGCCGTCCGGAGCGAGCCCGCGAGCAACCGCCGCTCGATGGCCCGCAGCGAGATCGCGTGCCCGACGACCAGCACCCGGCGACCGGCGAGCAGCGCCGGCAGCAACCGCTCACGCCAAACGGCATCGACGCGATCGGCCAGCCCGGCCAGCGACTCGCCGAGCGGCGGCGCGGCGAGTCCGCGATAACGGGCATCGGTCCGCGGGTCATCCCGCGAACCCTTCGCCGCCGGCGGTGGTGGCGCGTGCCAGTCCCGGCGGAACGCGCGCACGACGTCGACGCCGAAGCGCCGCTTGCACTCGTCCTTGGCCAGCCCCTGGAAGGCGCCGCAGTGGCGTTCGTTGAGTCGCCAGTCGCACACCGGCACCAAATCCCGCCCGAGGGCGCGCACGATCTCGACGGCGGTCGCCTGCGCACGCTGCAGCGCCGAACAGAACACCGCGTCGAACGCCTCGCCGGCGCGCCGCAGTTCAGCTCCGAGCAGACGCGCCTGTTCGACTCCGCGCACGGTCAGCGGCGGATCGCGCCAACCGGTGAACTGCCCGCGGGCGTTGGCGACGCTCTCGCCGTGACGCACCAGCACCAGGCGGGCGCGCGCACAAGCCGCTGGATCCGGGTCCGATGGCGTAGCCACACCCGCAGTCTAGCCCGATCTATGCATGAAGCAGCGCCCCCGGTGCGTGCAATCCGCGTTCAGACAAGGAAGGCGACTGCAGAAGCGCAGGCGTGGCCGTGGCCACGCCGAGCATTCTGCCAAGGAGTTCGCGGAGCGAACGGACGCTGCAGGCGGCCGCCTGACGCCGCATGGGCGTGGATCGTGCGTGCCGGGGGTGCTGGTTCTCAGGGGCAAGATCAGCTCACTCACCGATCCCGTCGGAACTCACGACCCACGACCGACACACTCCGGACCGACTTCTTGCTGGGACGATCTAGCACAAGCGCGGTCTCGTCAGTCCACTCGTAGAGAAGCACGCCTCCTTCGTCATCGGCGCCCAGGACCGCACGAGTTACGGGGCCATTGGGCCGTGACCAGTAGATGCGAGCGCGCATCACGATGCCGTCGGGCTCGATCACGAGCTCGGCGCCCCGCTCGTCTACGTACCGGCCGGCGATCGCTTTCGCCAGTGCTTCATCGACAGGGCGCGGAGGTTTCACGATCGTTGGCGGATCACCGAAGAGGATCTCCTCAAGCCCCTGTGCAACGCGCGTTACAGGGAGGTCGTCGCGGTTGCACAACACGAACAGGCAGCCATCCTCAAGCGGGAAACGGCGTACGTCACAGACGAAGCCCCGCACCGACCCGCTGTGTGACTGCACGAGCCTTCCACTCTTCCTCTTTTTCACGTACCACCCCAGCGCGTAGTCACTCAGGCCTGGTTCAAACACCTCCGCCTTCGCATTGGCGTCGAGCACTTCATCGCCTCGCAGAGCTCGGTCCCATCGCCACAGATCCCAGACGCTTGTGACCACGCCCCCCATGCCCCGATACTGGAAACCATAGCTGCCGTACGGATGCTCGAGCGCAGAACGAGACGCGCCGCGGGATGATCGGCCGACTGCGACTGTTACGCCCCGTGGAGCCTTGTCCCCCGTGAAGCACGTTGAGCCCATCCCCGCGGGGGCGAAGAGGTTCTCCTTGCAGAACGTCACATAATCCTCGCGGGAGGCGCGCGCGATGACCTCGCTCAGCAAGGCATAGCCCTGGTTCCAGTACTCGAAGTGCGTCCCGGGAGGGTGGATGGGCCCTCCACGCAGGAAATGCCGGAGAACCGCCTTCAGGCTGCTGCCGCCCCCCATCGAGTTGGTGCCTGGGATGCCAGAAGTGTGTTGCAGCAGGTGCCGCACGGTGATCGCCCGGCAGTCTTTCGGCACGCCAGGCAAGCAGTCGGCGATTCCGTCGTCCAGGCCCAACTTGCCCTGCATGACGAGCTGCATCACGGCAGCGGCAGTGAACTGCTTGGTGGCCGAAGCTATCTCGAACAAAGTCGCGGGCGTAAGTGGGACCTTGCCTTTCAAGTCAGCGCTCCCCACTCCAAGGGCCGCGACGACCTCGCCCTCCTTGGCCGCCAGCACCGTGCCGCTGAATCCCACCGACTCAGCGGCCCGGACCCATTCGACGATGCGCTGACCGACCTTACCGATGACGAGGTCGGCATCCTCGTCCTGTGCCATGAGCACGCTGGCGAGAATAGGTACAAAAACGGTCGTGAGTGCATTCATGAGACTTCTCCGAGTGATCAGTAGCCCGTCCAACGTCTTGCCGATCAGCCGCCGCCGGAGGCGGAGGCGGAGGCGGCAGTTCCCCGTTCCCATCAGTTCTCGACTCTCCATCAAGCCAACACGCATTCGACTGTACGGATTCGGGGAGACAAGTCAAGCAACCGTGCGCGGCCGTTCGACGCAGGCACTCGCCCCACGCACGTCGCCGGTCACGATCGACGACTTGAACGTGCAGAGCTGCCCCGCGAACGTCGGATGCGACCGGTGAGCAGGCCTCGCACCCCGCTACACTCGCAGCACGCATGGCCCGCTACCCCACCCTCGTGCTCCCCCTGCTGCTGGCGACCACCGCTTTCGCCCAGCACGGCCAACAGCAGTCCGACGACCCGAACGAGCCGATGTATGTCGCGCCCGCGAGCGACGAGGCGCGCCAGCAGATCCAGTCGTTCCAGCTCGCGGCCGGCCTCACCGCCGAACTGGTCGCCGCCGAACCGGACCTGTGCAACGGCGTCGCGTTCGCCATCGACGACCACGGCAACTTCTACGTCGGGGAGACCTTCCGGGTCGGCGACGGCGTCTTCGACGACCGCAACTTCCTGCAGTGGCTCGACGAGGACCTGGCAGCCACGTCGGTCGCCGACCGCATCCGCTACTACGAGAAGCACCTCCCCGACCGCCTCGAACGGCTGCGCGCGTTCACCGAACGCATCCGCATGCTCGCCGACACCGACGGCGATGGCGCGATCGACCGCGTCACCGTGTTCGCCGAGGGCTTCCGCGCGCTCGAGGATGGGCTGGTCGCCGGCGTCCTGCCCCTGGGCGACGAGGTGCTGACGACGATCATTCCCAAGGTCTGGCGCCTGCGCGATCGCGACGGCGATGGCGTCGCCGACGAACGCCGGGTGATGTTCGACGGCTTCGGCGTGCACACGTCGCTGATGGGCCACGACCTACACGGCCTGACCGTCGGCCCCGACCGCCGGCTCTACTTCTCGGTGGGCGATCGCGGTTTCCGCGTCGAACACGCCGGCGAGACGCTGTCGTTCCCGCACGAAGGCGCCGTGCTGCGCTGCGAACTCGACGGCAGCGACCTCGAAGTGGTCCACCGCGGCCTGCGCAATCCGCAGGAGCTGGCCTTCGACCGCTGGGGCGACCTGATCACCGCCGACAACAACAGCGACGGCGGCGACCGGGCGCGACTGGTGCAGGTGCTGCCCGGCGCCGACAGCGGCTGGCGCATCGGCTACCAGTGGCTCAGCGATCGCGGCGCCTGGAACCGCGAGAAGATGTGGCGGCCGCGCCACCCCCGGCAGACCGCGCAAATCGTGCCGCCGATCCAGAACTTCGCCGACGGCCCGTCGGGGCTGTGCTTCGACCCCGGCATCGGCCTACCCGAGCGCTTTCGCGATTGCTTCTTCCTGTGCGACTTCCGCGGCAGCGCCAGCTACAGCGGCGTGCGCACGTTCCGGCTCAGCCGTGCCGGAGCCGGCTACGAAGTCGAGAACCACGACCGCATCCTGTGGAACGCGCTCGTCTCCGATTGCGCCTTCGGCCCGGACGGGGCGCTCTACGTGCTCGACTGGGTGCACGGTTGGACCAAGACCGGCAAGGGGCGCATCTACCGCCTGCGCACGCCGGCGATGGCCAACGACTTCAAGCTGCGCGGCACCGCCCGTCTTCTGGCCCGCGACATGCGCACCATGGCCAAGACACAGTTGCTGCCGCTGCTCTCGCACCCGGATCGTCGCGTGCGGCAGAAGGCGCAGTTCGCGCTGGTCGACCAGCGCGCGATCGATGCGCTCGAAGCGGCCAGCAACGACCTCGACTCGCGCATGGCGCGCCTGCACGGCGTGTTCGGGCTCGGCGATCTGGCACGCCACGGCCACTACGAAGCGACGCGACTGCTGCCGCTGTGTGACGCCGACGACGCCGACGTGCGCGCGATGGCCGCGCGGGCACTCGGCGACGCGCGCTGCAACGACGCCGAAGGCCGCCTGCGCAAGCTGCTCGCCGACGACAACTCCCGTGTCCGGCGCGAAGCGGCGTTCGCGCTCGCCCGCCTCGGCGAGGCAGCCTCACGTTCGTTGGACGCACTGCTCGCACTGCTGCGGCACAACGACGATCGCGACGCCGTGCTGCGGCACGCGGCGGTGACGGCGCTGGCCGCCTGCGTGCCCTCGGCACAGCTCGACGGCCGAGGCGACGACACGCTCGCCGTGCAGCGCGGAGTCTTGCTGGCGCTGGCCAAGCAGGCATCGCCGCTGGTCGCCGGCTACCTCGACCACCCGGACGAACAGTTGCGGTTCGAGGCGGCCCGCGCGATCTACGAGACGCCGATCCCGGCCGCCATGCAGGCACTGGCGTTGAAGGTCTACGACGACGCACCGGACAGCGAACGCTTCGACTGGCGCGCGATCAACGCCGCCCGCATGCTCGGCGAGGTCGAGCACGGCGAGGCCCTGGTGCACCTGGCCACGCTCGCCACGCACCCACCGGCCACGCGTCTCGAAGCGCTGGCGGTGCTCGCCGAGTGGCGGCAACCGGACGGCCAGTGCCGCGTGACCGGCCTGTGGCGCCCCTGCAAGCACCCGGACGCGGCCATCGTCGCCCAGAACTTCCGCGGCTCGGCCAAGAAGCTGTTCGCCGACCGGGCCGTGTGCGCGGAGGCCGCGCGCGCCGCCGCCGGACTCGGCCTGGCCGAACTCGGGCCCGAACTGCAGAAGCTCGTCGCCGATGGCGAAGCACCCACCCAGGCCCGCGTTGCCGCGCTCGACGCTCTGGCCGAACTGCGAGCACCCGCACTGACCGCCGCCCTCGACGGCATCGCCGCCACCGCGCCGGTGCCATTGCGCAAGCGCGCGGTCGCGCTGCTCTCACGCACGGCGCCGGAGAAGGCCGTGCCGGTGCTGGCATCCCTGCTGGCCAACGCGTCGATCACCGAACGCCAAGCGGCGTGCGAGGCACTCGGCGAGTTGCAACATCCGAAGGCCACTGCCGTGCTGCGCGACTGGCTCGCGCGCATCTCCAACGGCGATGCGCCGGCGGCCATCCACCTCGACGTGCTCGAAGCAGCCGCGCGTCACGACGCGCTTCGGCCGGTCACCGACGCCTACTACCGAGAGCTCGCGGGCGAGCCGCCGCTGGTTAGCTTCGCCATGTGCCTCCAGGGGGGCGAGCCGCGTGAAGGCCGCAAGGTGTTCTTCGACTTCCAGGCGAGTTCGTGCACGCGCTGCCACACGCTCGGCGGCCGCGGCGGCAACGCCGGCCCGGTGCTCGACGGCATCGGCGCGCGGCTGGCTCCCGAGCAGATCCTCGAAGCTCTGGTCGCGCCGAGCGCGCGCATCGCCGACGGCTTCCAGACGACGACCATCGAACTGCACGACGGCATGATCTACTCCGGCGTGGTCACCGGGGACGACGGCGGCATGGTCACGATCGTCGGCCTCGACGGCAAGCCGACCGATCTGCCGAACGACCGCATCAAGTCCCGCCGGGCGAGCACCGCGAGCGCGATGCCGAAGATGGCCGACATCCTGTCGCGCCGCCAACTGCGCGACCTGGTCGCGTTCCTGCGCCGGCAACGCTCACCTCGCGGGGGATGACTCGGCGACCCAAACGCGCACGCGGCGGTCGAGGAAAAACGGCCACAGCGGCACCAGCGAGGCGATGCCGAGCAACCAGATGCGTTCCGCCGGCCACTGGTGCTCGAAGCGCGCCCGCAGCAGGTTCCAGACCAGCAGCATGAACAATACGCCGTGGATCATGCCGACCACCATCACGGCCATCGGCATGCCGTAGTAGTACTTGAGCGGCATCGCGACACCCAGCAACAGGAGATAGGACACCGCTTCGCTCAACGAAGTCACCCGGACGAGCCATGGCACAGCCGGCATATCGGAGCAACGCACGGCCCGGACCGCAATTGCAGGCTCGCGCCGCGGCCGGAAGCGTTACCTCGCCTTCCGGGCGCGGAGCTTGTCTGGCGTGACGAGCGGCAGATCGACGAAAGCGATCCCCCACTCGGCTTCTTCGTCGCCGCGCGTCCGGCCACCGCCGACGACTTCGCGCAGAAACGGCGGCAGACCGTCGCCGTCGCCGCGGTGCCCCCCGTACTGCGGCGCGGACGATTCGAACGGGCGGAAGTCGGCGTAGCGCCGGGTCGCGATGACAACGACGCGCTCGAGCATCGGGCGATCGGGGTGGCGGACGAGCCAGCCGGGGTCGCAGCCGATGCGGACCGTCTTCTCGTAGGACTCGCCGGGCCTGACGACGTTGTTCCTGCCGTCGTTGCCGGACGCCACGTGGACGTCGCGCGCCTCGTTCACCGTCACGATCGCGAGGTGCACGTCGAACCGGCTCTCGTTGGTCGCGATGATCTTCAGGGTCGCACCGGACAGCCGCACGGGGCGTCCCTGGCGCATGGCCTCTGCGTACTCGGCCTCTTCCTGCCGCTGACTGACGAATGCCGGCACACCCACGGCGACCGGTTCGCGCCCGCCGCCGCGCCCTCCCTGCCAAGCGATCTCGGCGCGGGCGATCTCGTAGCCATCGGGCGGCCCCACTTCCTCGACGGCGATCGACACCGGATACTTGCCCGGCACCCGGACCGCATACCACAGCGAACGCCAGTAGTGCTCCGCCAGCAGTTCCCGCTGCGCCCGCCGGCGATCGTTCGGCAGCGGGCGTACGAAGTCGCCTTCCGCCGTCTGCAGTTCGAAGGCGCCGTCGGTCTCGACGACACGGTAGTCGGCGCCATCGGCGACGGCCTCGGCCCACGGACAGTCGGCGAAGAGCGCCTTCGGCACATTCTCGGCGAGGGAGATCCGCAGCACGTGCGGCGCTTCCCCCGGCTCCTTCAGCAGCGCGCGCATCGCGACCGACGGCGGCTCCTGCGGCCCTTGCCACCGCGCCTTGCACCGGGTCATGTAGGCGCGGGTGACGCGCGCCGAACCTAGCACATCGCCGTCGTAGCCGACGAGCTCGAACGTGGAGTCTTCGCCGACGTCGTGGATGACGCCTGCGCCGATCTCGAAGCGACCGCGACCGACATGGGTGACGGCGAAGCCGGGCGGCACCGGACGGCCGATGCCGCCAAACACCCCGCGCCGGCTGTCGCCGATGCACTGCACGCGCTGGCCAGCAATGTCCGTCCGGGCGTCACACGCCACCCGCCCGCGCACCGCGTCGACGACCTGCTGCCACGATGCTCCGGGGTCGATCTCTTCGAGCGTGCGGATCAGGTGCCAGGACATCGTGCCGTAGTCCTTGCCCCCGTGCCGCGTCTCGCCGGCCTCGTAGAGCGATTCACACGCCGCGATGTGCACCACGTGCGCGAGGTCGTCCAGCCCGCGATCGGGTTGCACCGGCGGCCCCAGCTCCTTCGGCCAGAACGCGGCGACGCGCTCCTCGTCGAGCGGCTTGCTGCCGAGTTCGCCGAAGCGCACGCCCGGTGGCAGGTCGTCGTCGTCACCGCGCAAGACTCCGCCGGAATGGCAGCAGTCGGTCACCACGACGACGTCGCGCGCGGGCACGGCGCGCAGCAGCGCGTGCAGTTCGTCGTCGATCAGGTCGAAGCCGCCGTCCGGGTCCACGGCGCGGCTGTCGTAGGCGACCAGCGTCTCGTTCCACGTTGGATCGCCTTCGTCGCGCGGCGAACGGTCCGTGCCGGTCGCATCCGGAACGCGCGAGCCGTGCCCGGAGAACCAGAACACGACCAAGGTGTCGGGGCCTGCCTTCTGGATCAGGTGCCGATGGAACGTCCGGACGATGTTGGCGTGCGTTGCCTGTTCATCGACGAGCTGTTCGATGTCCGCTGGCCGGAACCCGAAGCGCTGTTCGAGCATCGCACGCACCCGATCGACGTCGTTCTTGCAACCGGCGAGCCTCCGCATGGTCTCCTCGCCGTCCCGCATCTGGTAACGGTTGATGCCGACCAGGAGCGCCAGCGTCTTCGGTGGTTCGGCCCGCTTCGGCTCCTGCGCGGAACACGCCGGGGACAGGCCCCACAGGCAAGCAACCAGGCAGGCCACACTCACCACCATCACGCACCTCCATTGGGTCGCAATACCTGCCCGACCAGACCCGCCTGCCGCCACGAACCGGGTTCGCGCATCCGCTCCGCCGCCACGCCGACGGGGTCGCCGCCGCGCCCACCACCACTCCACAGCTTTGCCATCTTCTCCCAGGTGATCCAATCGCCTTCGTCGCGGTCGACCATGCGTTGCGCATCCTTCAGCACCCGCATCGCGCTCCGGAACGCGCGCATCGCCGCCTCGTCACCGGCCCGCGCCCGGATCGACGACAGCAGCGACTTGCCGCCCGGCGCGGGCGCCCCGACGTCGTGCAGCCGGACGGTGTTCTTGCCGGGTTCGAGCCGGCAGTCGAGAGCGGCGGGCCGCTCGCTGCCGACGACCTCGAGCGCCACCGGTGCGCACCGCAGCACCCCTTCGTCGTCCTGCACGAGGCGGAACGCGAGCAGGTGCTCGACCTCCTCGACCTGGATCTGTAGCTGGTCGTCACCGCTCCAAGCGAGCGCCGGCTGACCGGCCGGCAACAGGGCATAGACGAGCAGGCCGGACAGCAATCCCGTGGCCGAGAGCACGATGTGGTTCCGGTATCGTCGGCCGAACGAGCGCGCCCGCGTGGTCGCGGCGGCGATCGGAGACGCCGCCTGCGGGCGTTCACCCCGCAGCCAGGTTTCGAGGTCCTCACGCATCGCTGCGGCGCTCGGATAACGCGCAGCGGGGGTCCGCTCCATGGCGCGCAGAACACAGCGCTCGAGGGCCACCGGCAGGTTCGCATCGACCGCGCGCGGCCGCCGGAACCGCCCCGCGCACACATCGTCCATGACCTCCTTGGTGGTGGTCTTGGTGAAGCAGCGGGTGAACAACAGCAGTTCGTAGAGCAGCACCCCCGCCTGGTAGACGTCGGTCTCCGGCCCGACGCCGTCGACGCCGCGGAACTGCTCGGGCGCCGCATAGGCAGGCGTGCCGAACAGGTTGCGGGTCAACGAACCCGCCTGACGACTGCTATCGAGCCCGTGCCCGAAGTCGAGCAACACCGGCGCGCCCCCGCCGACGATACGCACGTTGCCGGGCTTGAGATCGCGGTGCACGACATCGACCGCGTGCGTGGCTTCGAGCGTGCGCAACAGCGCGCAGGTGATACGCACAGAGCAGCGATACCAATCGTCGCGTTCGTCGACGACCGCCCCGTGCCCGGGCGGCGCCGGGCCGACCAACGACAGCAGGTCGGCACCGCGCACGCCCGCGGGCGAGCCGTTGCGCACGACCAGCAGCAGGTCGATGACGTCGTCGAGCGCATAGCCGCCGACCAGCTCCATCACCAGAAAGCGGAACTCGCCGTCGCGCCCGCACCCGAGTATCCGGGCGGCCCCCGGGTGCGACAGCCGCGCCAGCAGCCTGCCCTCACGGGCGACCAACCGATCGACGTCGAACGACTCGTGCGCGATCACGTTCAGCACCTTGATCGCGACCTCGCGATCGAGCTGCCGATCCTGCGCCCGCCAGACCTGACCCATGCCGCCGCTGCCGATCGGCTCGATCAGGTCGTAACGACCGTCGAGTTGCCGCCTGTCGTCAAGCAGCGGCACGCGCACGTGCGGCTGTTCGTCCCGTTCGACGGCGGCCAGGAACTCCCGGCGCAACGCGGCCGTCGGCAGCGAATCCGCAAACCACGTCCGGTCCGGCCGTAAACCCGTGGAATCCGCGTGCCGGAACGCCGCGAGCCGGCGGGCGAGCAGCGCGGATTCGTCATGGATGTCGGTCGGACCGGTCATCAGACTCGCAAGGTATGCTGATCATAGCGCCCCCGGTGCGTGCAATCCGCGTCCAGGCAAGGAAGGCGACTGCAGAAGCGCAGGCGTGGCCGTGGCCACGCCTGCGCTTCTGCCGCATGGGCGTGGATGGTGCGTGCCGGGGGTGCTGGTTCGTGCATAGATCGGGATAGCGCGCGGAAACGAGCCGACCGCACTGGTTCTTGCGTATCGTCCATTCCGTGAGCAGCTCGCTGATACTGGACCTGACCCGCCGCTACCAAGAGCCGCAACGCCATTACCACACGCTGGAACACATCGCCGCGATGCTGCACGAAGGACGGCGGTTCCCGCTCGACGAGGAGCAGACGATGGCGGTTTGGTTCCACGACGCCGTCTACGACCCGACCAGCGACCAGAACGAGCAGAAGAGCGCGCGCCTGGCGAGCAAGTGGCTGCTCAAGCTCGGTTGGGATGTGCCAGCGGTCGAGCGCGTCGGCCGGATGGTGCTCGACACCCGCGGCCACGTGCCGTCGACGCCGCAAGCCGCTCCGGTGCTCGACCTCGACCTGATGTCACTGGCGGTGCCGTGGCCCCAGTTCGAAGCCAATACCCGCTTGATCCGCGCCGAATACGCGCACGTCGGCGACGCTGACTTCGCCGCCGGGCGCGCGGCCTTCTTCAAGAAGCTGCTGCAGCGCACCCGCCTGTTCTTCACGCCATGGGGAGAGACCCTCGAACCGGCGGCTCGCAGCAACCTCCAACGCGCACTCGGCGATCTGATCCGGAGTTGAACCCGCCAGCGCACCCGGTCCACGGCGTGCGCTTCACGCCAGCAGTTCGCGCCGCACCTTGCCGAACACGTCCGTCAACCGGAAGTCGCGTCCCTGGAACTTGTAGGTCAACTGCTTGTGGTCGACGCCGCAAAGGTGCAATAGCGTCGCCTGCAGATCGTGCACGTGGATCGGGTTGTCGACGACTCGGTAACCGAGGTCGTCGGTCGCACCGATGACCGCACCCCGCTTGACGCCACCGCCAGCCAACAACATCCCGAAGCAGTGCGGGTGGTGGTCGCGCCCCAGATAGCCGGCCTGGTTGCGCGCCTCGTTCATCGGCGTACGGCCGAACTCGCCGCCCCACACGACCAGCGTGTCGTCGAGCATGCCGCGCCGGTCGAGGTCGGCGATCAACGCCGCCAGCGGCCGATCGAGTCGCCGGGCCTGCTTCGGGAACTGCGTGAGCAGATCGTCGTTCGGCCCGGTGCCGTGGATGTCCCAGCCGGCATCGAACAGGTGCACGAACCGCACGCCGCGTTCGACCAGCCGCCGCGCCAGCAGGCAGTTGTTGGCGAACGACGCGCGGCCCGGCGTAGCACCGTAGAGGTCGCGCACCTCTTCCGGTTCACTGGCGAGGTCGACCGCTTCCGGCACCGATGCCTGCATGCGGAACGCCAACTCGAACTGCGCGATACGGGCCGTCGTCTCGGGATCCCCGGCACGCCGTTCGTGCATGCGGTTCAGGTCGTTGAGCGCGTCGAGCGTGCGCCGCCGGCGAGCACGGTCGACCCCGACCGGATTGTCCAGGTACAGCACCGGCTGGCCGAACGAACGGAACTCGACCCCTTGGTGGACCGACGGCAGAAAGCCCGCACCCCACAGCGCCTTGCCCGCGCTCGGCAGCGCACCGCCGCTGACCATCACCACGAACGCCGGCAGGTCACGATTCTCGCTGCCGAGGCCATACGACAGCCACGCGCCCATCGACGGCCGCCCCGGGCGCGGCGCACCGGAGAACAGCAGGTGCTCGGCCGGGGCGTGGTTGAACTGGTCGGTGACCATCGAGCGCACCAAGGTCACCGATTCCATCTGCTGCGCCAGATGCGGAAACAGCTCGCAGATCTCCTCGCCGTTGCTCGCACGAATCCAGCCGTGCGGATGCCCGAGCAACCTCGGGTGCCCTTTGATGAAGGCGAATCGCTCCTGTTCGAGGAACTCGGCCGGACACTCCTCACCGTCGTGGCGATCGAGCGCCGGTTTGCGGTCGAACATGTCGAGCGTCGGCGGCGCGCCTTCCATGTGCATGTAGATGACGCTCTTCGCGCGCGCTGGGTGGTGCGGCCGCTGCGTCGGATCGCCCGCCGCCGACAGGTCGCGCAGCGCCAGAGCTCCGAGCGACAAGGCCGAATCGCCGAGAAAGCGCCGCCGACTTGGCTGTGCCTTGGGCGTCATCGTCGGGTCACGAACTCGTCGAGACACAGCACCACGCTGGCGACCAAAGACCAAGCATAGGTTGCGGACAGCCCGCGGGCGCGCTCGTCATCGAATAGATCGAGCAACCGGGCGACCTCCGTCGGCGTCGGCTCGCGCAGCAGACAGCGGCGCCACATCCAGGCGATGCCGCGCGCCGGGTCCCTGCCGCCCCGATCGCTCGCCAGCTCGCCGAGCGCACGCGCCGGTTCGAGGAACTGCGGGTCGTTCCACAACACCAACGCCTGCAACGGTGTATTGCTGCGCGAGCGGCGCAGCACGCACGCTTCTCTGCTCTGGGCATCGAACAACAGCATTGCCGGGTGCGGACTGGTGCGCCGCCAGAACGTGTAGAGCGCGCGCCGGTAGCGATCGGGCCCTTCGGCGTCCCGCCACTTCTCGCCGCTGTAGATCTGCATCCACACCCCTTCCGGCTGCGGCGGCATCACGCTCGGGCCGCCGAGCTGCACGTGCAACAGCCCGGACACCGCGAGCGCCTGGTCGCGCAACTGCTCGGCCGACAGCCGGAATGCCGCACCGCGCGCGAGCCACACGTTGTCGGGGTCCTGGCGGAGGTGCGCGTCCGTGAGGCGCGACGACTGACCGTAGGTCGCGGACAACACGATCGTGCGCAGCAAATGGCGCAGTGACCAGCCACCGTCGACGAACTCACACGCGAGCCAGTCGAGCAAGTGCGGGTGCGACGGCGGCTCACCCTGGGTGCCGAAGTCTTCGAGGGTGGTGACGATGCCGCGGCCGAACAGCTCGCTCCAAATGCGATTGGCGAGCACGCGCGCGGTCAGCGGGTTGTCGGCGGCCATCAGCCATTTCGCCAACCCCAGCCGATTGCGCGGGAACCCGTCTGGGAACGGCGGCCACACCTTCGGGGTGTCGGCGTGCACGACCTCTCCCTGATCGAGAAAGCTGCCGCGAACGTGCACGTGCGTGGTGCGGCGCTTCGCCGCCGGCAGCTCGCGCATGATGGGCACCGCCGGTCCACGATGGGCGTCGAGTTCCCGCTCGAGTTCGCGCACGCGCTGGCGCAGCCCTGCTTCGGCCGCCCCCCACAGCTCGAAGCAGAAACCGCCCGGGCCACCACCGTTGGTGATCTTCAGCAGCAGTTCGTTGTCACCGGCGACGGCATCGACCACGACGCGATCCTGATCGGGCCGCGCGGCGCGCGCGACGTTCTTGCGCAACACGGACCGACCGTTCCACCACACCGCGATCGCGTCGTCGCTGCCGAGCGACAGCGTGACGTTTCCATCCCGCTCGACGGTCACCACCCGATGCAGGTAGAACGCGCTGTTGTCGCCGCGCCAGTTGTGCACCCGACCGTCGACGAAGTCGTCCCGCCGCCGCCACCGGCGGCCGGCCTGCTCTTGGTCGAGCCGCACACCGTCGATCTCGGGGGCGAAACGACGTTCGCGCGCGTCATCGAAGCTATCGGCGGCGATCGGTCCCAACAGATGCCACGGACCGAGCCGCGGCCGCTCACGGCCGACGCCGGCAAGCCGCTACCGCAACGTCGTCAGCTCGAGTTCGATTGCCTTGGTCGCCGCCTGGTCCGCGAGCGTCGGCGGCAAACCGGTCAGGTCGAGCGTGGCCCGCCGCAGCCAGGTCGCGCGATCCGCCGGCGGGGACGGCTGAAGACCGTGCTCGCGCATGCGCTGGAGCACGAAGTGATCGAGCGGCGAACGGCCCCAACCATCCGCCGCCGGCACCGCCGGGCGCACGACCGGCCGGTAGGCCCAGTGGTCGGGTTCTTGGGCCAGCAACGGTACGGCGGCCACCAGGGCGAGGAGCGGGCTGGTCACGGCGAACCTCGATTGTCGGCCGGCGTCCCCCCGCGGCACAAGAGGCCCACCGGATCCCGTGGCGGCCGCGACCCTCGGTCGGCCGCTTCAGGCAGCGGCCACGGCCAGCGCGCA
>DRKG01000281.1 GCA_011051855.1 bacterium
GCCCCGAACCTGCACCGCCTCGGCAACTACCTCGACCGGCCGGCGGAACCGTTCAACGAGCACGAGCCGGTCGACGCCAGTGCGGCTGCGATCGCTGCACAGGGCCTGTTCCGCCTGGCGCGGGTGCTGCGTGCCGACGGCGCCACCGACGCCGCCGACCGCTACCAACGCGCGGCACTGGTCACGGCGCAGAGCCTGTTGTCCGACACCTACCTGTCGCTCGACCCCGCACACCAGGGGTTGCTGCTGCACTCGATCTACCACCGCCCCAACGGCTGGGACCACACGCCGGCCGGCTCGCCAATCCCCGCCGGCGAGTCGAGCATGTGGGGCGACTACCACCTGCTGGAACTCGGCGTCTACCTGCAGCGCGTTCTCGACGGCGGGCCCTATCTGACGTTCTGGACCGACGATCCACAATGAGATCTGCTTTCATCACCGGCGGTTCGCGCGGCATCGGCCTCGGCTGCGCGACGGCGCTTGCCGAACGCGGTTATGCGCTGGCGATCAACGGCGTGCGCAAGCAGGAGCTGGTGCAGCCCGTGCTCGACGAACTGCGCGCAGCCGGCTCCCCGCGGGTCGTCTACTGCCAGGGTGACGTCGGCGACGCGGACGCACGTGAGCGCATCGTCGCGCAACTGCGCACGGAGTTCGACTGCCTGCACGTGCTGGTCAACAATGCCGGCGTGGCGCCGCGCGAGCGCAAGGACGTGCTCGACACCTCGCTCGAGTCCTACCAACGGCTGTTGCGCATCAACTGCGAAGGCCCGTTCTTCCTGACCCAGGCCCTCGCCCGGTGGATGATCGAGCAGAAGCAGGCCGACCCGGCGTTCACCGGCTGCGTCGTCAACGTCAACTCGATCTCGGCGACGGTGGTCTCGACCGACCGCGGCGAGTACTGCGTATCGAAGGCGGGCCTGGCGATGGTCACGCAACTGTTCGCCGTGCGCCTCGGCGCGTTCGACATCCCGGTGTTCGAGGTGCGGCCCGGCATCACCCGCACCGACATGACGGCGGCGGTGGCCGAGAAGTACGACCGACGGATCGCCGACGGCTTGTGCGTGACGCCCCGTTGGGGCACGCCCGCGGACACCGGCAAAGTCGTCGCCACCCTTGCCGAAGGCGCCTTCCCCTATTCGACCGGTCAGGTGATCCTGGTCGACGGCGGCCTGAGCATTCCGCGACTCTGACCACGAACGCACCGATGAGTTTGCAGATCAAGTCCAGCGACGAGTGCCGGTTCGACAGCGTATCGCTCGGCGAAGTGATGCTGCGCCTCGACCCGGGCGAAGGCCGCGTGCATACCGCCCGCCGGTTCACCGCCTGGGAGGGTGGCGGCGAATACAACGTCGCGCGCGGCCTGCGACGCTGCTTCGGCCAGCGCACCGCGATCGTCACCGCGTTCGCCGACAACCCGATCGGGCGGCTGGTCGAAGACCTGATCCTGCAAGGCGGCGTCGACACGCGCTTCGTGCAGTGGCGGCCGTTCGATGGCAGCGGCCGCACGATCCGCAACGGCCTGAACTTCACCGAGCGCGGCTTCGGCGTGCGTGGCGCGCGCGGCACCAGCGATCGCGGCCATACCGCGGTCAGCCAGTTGCGCGCGGGCGACATCGACTGGGCCGACGTGTTCGGCCGCTGCGGCGCGCGCTGGTTCCACACCGGTGGGATCTTCGCGGCGCTGTCGGAAACCACTCCCGAAGTCGTCCTCGAAGCCGTGCAGGCGGCGAAGCGCCACGGCACGATCGTCAGCTACGACCTCAACTACCGCCCGTCACTCTGGCAATCGTTCGGCGGCGTCGACCGCTGCCGCGAAGTGAACCGCGCGATCGCGCCCCACGTCGACGTCATGCTCGGCAACGAGGAAGACTTCACCCAATGCCTGGGCTTTCCGGTCGAGGGCGTCGACGAGCACGTCACCACGCTGCCGAACGCGTCGTTCCGGCGCATGATCGAGCGCGCGACCTCCGAGTTCCCGAACTTCCGCGTCGTCGCGACCACGCTGCGCAACGCCGTCACCGCGTCGCGCAACGAATGGTCGGCGCTGTTGTGGCACGACGGCACGTTTCACGAACCGGCCCGCAGGTTCGTCGGCGCCGACGCCCTGGAGATCTACGACCGCGTCGGCGGCGGCGACAGCTTCGCCAGCGGACTGATCTACGGTTTCCTGCAGGCGAACGATCCTGGCCGTGCGGTCAGCTACGGCTGCGCACACGGAGCGCTGGCAATGACCACGCCCGGCGATACGTCGATGGCCACGCTGGCCGAAGTCGAGAAGCTGCTCGGCGGCGGCGGCGCGCGCGTCGATCGCTGAGGACGGTTACCTCGCCGCAACCTTCATGTAGAAGTTGCGATCGAGTTCCAGCGACGCGAGTTCGCCTTCGAACTCGATGTCGCACCGCTCCTCGCCCAGCGTCACGCGCCGCTCTTCACCGTTGATGCGCAGCACCACCGGCGCCGCGAAACCCTCGACGACGTTCTCGAACCACGCCTGCAACCGCCCGTCGACGACCCGGTAGCAGACCGTCGGAATCTCGATCGTTCGTAGATACTGGTCGAACACTTTCGAGAAGTCGAACTCGCAGTGCTCGCTGATCCACTGCTCGAACTCCGCAGTAGTGACCGTGCGGTGCCAAAAAGCGCGATTGAGGCCGCGCAGCACTTCGCGCCACTTCGCATCGTCATTCAGCATGTGCCGCATCGTGTGCAGCAGGTTGCCACCCTTGTAGTACATGTCGCCCGATCCGCTCCGGTTGACGCCGTAGACGCCGATGATCGGGCGATCGTTGCGGATCAACCTGCGGCAGCCGATGACGTAATCCTGCGCCTCCTCCTTCGAGAAATGGTATTCGACGAACAAGCTCTCGGCGTAGTTCGCGAAGCTCTCGTGGATCCACATGTCGGCGGCATCCTTCATCGAGACGTTGTTGCCCCACCATTCGTGGGCGCTCTCGTGCACGACGATGAAGTCGAACTTCATCCCTACGCCGGTTCCGCTCAGGTCACGACCGCGATAGCCGTTCTGGAAGCCGTTGCCGTAGGTGACCGAACTCTGGTGCTCCATGCCGAGGTACGGCACGACCACGAGCTTGTAGCCGTCTTCATAGAACGGGTACTTGCCGAACCAGTGCTCGAATGCTTCGAGCGTGCGCGGCACCTCGCGGAACTGCTTCTTGGCGCGCTCGACCTGGTATTCGAGCACCCAGTACTGCAGATCCAGCTCACCGCCCTCGCCTGCGTACTTCGAGTCGAGTGCGACGTAGCGGCCGATGTTGACGTTGACGCCGTAGTTGTTGATCGGATTGACCACGCGCCAATGGAAGGTGCGGGTGTCGTCGGCCTCGTTGGCCGCCGTCTCGACCAGCCGACCGTTCGACACCGCCGTCAACCGGTGCGGCACCGTCACGCGGATGTCCATGCCTTCGTCGGGTTCGTCGTAGCCGTGGTCCTTGTTCGGCCACCAGATGCTGGCACCGATCCCCTGACAGGTCGTCGCGATGAAGTGCTCACCGTTCTTGTCCTTGCGCCACGAGAAGCCACCGCTCCACGGCGGCCGCGTGCTGACGCGAGGACGACCGCCGTATTCGACGCGCACGCGCTGCTCGCTGCCGATCGGCAACGGCTCCGGAAACGTGATCCAGTAGACGTTGCCTTCGCGCTCGAACGACAGCTCCCCGCCACCGTGCGTCACGCGCGACACCTCGAGCGGCGGCTGCAGATCGATCTGCATGCGAGACCCCGTCTTCGTGACCCGGAACGTGATCACGTTCGCGCCGGTGATGCTCTTCGACTCGGGCAAGACCCTGAGCGACAGGTCGTAGTGGCTCAGATCCCACCAGTCGCGCTCGGGCGTGATCGAACCGCGGAGCTGGTCCTGCCGGGTGAAGCCTTCGGGGATCGGGGCCTGCTGGGCCGCCGAGGTGCCGAGAACGCAGAGGGAGGCGAGAATGAGAACGCACATGGTGGATCGATCGTGCATGGGAGCCTAACCCGATCTATGCATGAAACAGTGCCTCCGGTGCGCGCAATCCGCGTCCAGGCAAGGAAGGCGACTGCGGAAGCGCAGGCGTGGCCGTGGCCACGCCGAGCATTCTGCCAAGGAGTTCGCGGAGCGAACGGACGCCGCAGGCGGCCGCCTGACGCATGGGCGTGGATGATGCGTGCCGGGGGTGCTGGTTCATGCATAGATCGGGCTAAGCCCGCACGATAGCCCGGTCTGGCGCCAGCAACGCGGCCAACCGCCCGCGCATGCACGGATTCTGCCATCCCGCCGACGAACGAGCGCGATGCATGGCGTTCCCGGCTGCGTCGCGGGCGGCCGTGGTCACCGAATGCGCCGCCGGCCGCTGGAGGCCAGTGACACGCCCATGCTGTTGCCGATGCTCCGAACGCCAACTTGGGTCCGGCGTTTTCCTACTGTCAGCTCGACCGGCTGGCAAGCGAGTTCGCCAACCCTACCCCGATCAGCGAGGTGTATGCGGATCTTCTCCACCGCGAGCCCGATGACGATCGCTCCCGGACGCAGGCGCAGACTTGCACACGCCGGCGATTCCTCGCTGATAGCTACCACCTGACGCGCCGCGTTGGCAGCAAAGCCGCGGGCGCCACCACGATGGCGCTACTCGACGGATCCTGCCCGGACTTTCTGAACACCAGCACCTACCCCGGCCTCGGCTTCACCGCCGACTGCCGGAACAGTTTCGTTGGCCTGCAGACTCTGCGATCGCCAACGGTTTCTACAGCCTCGGCCTCCAACAGAACGCGTTGCCGGTGGCTCCGTGCACGATCTGCATGTGGGGCCCCGGCGCGCGAAAGGGACGGTGTAAGCTCCTTCCCCTCGCCATGCGCGTCGTTTCGCTCACCTGCTCCAATACCGAGATCGTCTGCGCCCTCGGTTGTGCCCACATGCTGGTGGGAGTCGACGACCACTCCGACCACCCGGCCGACGTCGTGGCTTCGCTGGCGCGCGTCGGGCCCGATCTGCAGATCGACGTCGCGCGCGTCGCCGCGCTCGAACCGGACCTCGTGCTGGCCTCGCTGACCGTTCCCGGCCACGAACGGGTGCTCGCGTCCCTGCAGACCGCCGGCCTGCCCGTGCTGGCGACCGAACCCGTCAGCGTCGACGACGTCTACGCCGACATCGGCACGATCGCGCGTGCGCTCGGCGTGCCCGAACGCGCCGGCGCAGTCGTGCAGACGATGCAGCGCGAACTGGCTCCCGCGCCACCCCCGCCTTCGAACCCACCTCCCAGGGTGCTCGTCGAATGGTGGCCGAAGCCCGTCATCGTGCCCGGCGCCGACTCGTGGGTGCGACAGATGCTCACCATCGCCGGCGCCCGCGGCGTTCTCGATGCCGAACCCGTCAAGAGCCGCCCCATCACCACCGAGGAAGCCCGCGCCCTCGACCCCGACGCCATCGTCATCGCATGGTGCGGCGTGCCGTTCGCCAAATACCGCCGCGAAGTCGTCCTCCAACGCCCGGGCTGGCACGACATCCGCGCCGTCGCCGAACGCCGCGTATTCTGCATCGCCGAGGCCCACCTGGGCCGCCCGGGCCCACGCATCGCCGAAGGCGTGCGTGCCCTCCGGGAGGTTGCCGCGGCGTGCGGGCAGAGGGAGTGACCGGCGGCGGTCGCCCCAAGGCCCTCGCCACCACCGGACCCGCGGCGAGAATGGTCGGAGCGAGAGGATTTGAACCTCCGACCCTCTGCACCCCATGCAGATGCGCTACCAGGCTGCGCCACGCTCCGACAGGTCGGCCCGGGCGGGGTGAACCGCTCGGGGTCGAGCATGGTAGCCAGCGGGGGAGCATCGACAAGGGCGGAAGCCACGGGAAATCGGGGAACGGGCCGGACAGACGGGGAGAGCCGCGACGCCCAAGCGACGTAACGGAATTGCACCCCCCCGAGGAGATCCGCATGACCAACCAACCCGAGGGCGCCCCCGGCCCGTGGCCCGGCCGTTTCGTTTGGCAGGCCCACGAGGTGCCGGTCATGGGCTCGATCTACAAGGGCCTGCCCGAATCGCAGGTCGCCGGCATGATGAAGAACCCGATGAACGGCGCGCCGAGCTGCTGGCTCGCCCACTTCTTCACTCCCGATCTGGCCGCTTCGACCAGCAAGGCCAAGGAACTCGGCGCCAAGGCGCTGATGGAGAACGCACCGATCCCCGAGGTCGGGGCGTTCACGTTGTTGGACGATCCGGTCGGGGCGACGTTCGCACTGCTTCAGGCCGCACCGGGAATCGGAGACTGCTGACCTGCGGTGTGGTGCGCCTCAGCGCCCGCCCGTGACGCCTTTCGGGCTAATCCGCACTTCTTCTTCGTACGATCCGATGTCGAACACGAGCGGCTGCTTGCGTACCTTGCGCCAGACGACGCGCTGCACCAACGCCGGAATCCTTGTCAGACGCATCTCCCCCGTTTCGAGGGGCACGCCATCTGTTGCGCAAACCGGCCCCCAGCGCAAACTTTCTTCTGCAAGCAAGTAGGCCCGCCCACCACTCCACTCCGGCGGCACCGAGAGGACCAGATCACGTACGGGGCAATCGACCCGATGCAGATCCCACGAA